>JBCCLJ010000022.1:0-49133 GCA_039026915.1 Acidobacteriota bacterium | reverse complement strand
GGCCGATCTTGAACAGCCAGCTGGAGAACTTGCGCTTCGTGTCGAAGGTCGCCAGCGCTCGGTGTGCCTTGACGAACGCCTCCTGGCAGAGGTCCTCGGCGATCGTCGGATCTCTGACCATGCGAACGACGACGCTGAACAAGGGGCGCCGATAGCGGTCGACCAGAAAAGAAAACGCCTCCTCCGACCCTTCGACCGACGCACGGATGAGCTCCGAATCGGAGCGATCAGGCACCGTCGGCCTCCCCGAAGGACTCGGAACGAACGGCGTATGGGCTAGCTGGTGTCACTGCTCTTGGATCCTCGGCCGGAACGTCTCGCGACGGCCTGGAAAGAAGCGTCTCACGACCTGCGTACGACAGGGACACCGACGCCCCTCCGGGGCACCAATCTCGGCTGGCACCGGGCCCGGATAGCCTCTAAGATCCCCGTCGAGGAGCCTACTGCATGCTGCAAGACGAACTCGCTGCAGCGGTCGACGCCGTCGTTCTCGCCTCCAAGCTGTGCACCAGCGTGCAGGAGTCGTTGATCGACGAGCAGACCGCCATCAAGAAGGATCGGTCGCCGGTCACGATCGCCGACTATGGCGCCCAGGCGATCACCAGCCACGTTCTCAAAGGACGCTTTCCTGACATCCCCATCGTCGGCGAAGAGAACGCCGCGGCGCTGCGGGAGAACGCTGAACAGCGGGCCATGGTGGTCGAGCAGGTGAACCGCTACATCGACCTCTCCGAGACACAGGTCCTCGAGGCGATCGACGGCTGCGCGGACGAAGGCGGCGCGCAGGGGCGGCGCTGGGTCCTCGACCCGATCGACGGCACCAAGGGTTTTCTGCGCAAAGAGCAGTACGCCGTCGCGCTCGGTCTGCTCGAGGACGGCGTCCCCGTGCTCGGCGTGCTCGGCTGCCCGAACCTGCCGTCCACGGCCGCTCCCCAGAACCGCGGCTGCCTCTTCTCCGCCGTTCGAGGGCAGGGCGCGCGTCAGCTCGACATGGCCGGCGGTGCGGCCCGCCCGATCGCCGTCAGCGATCTGACCGACGTGCGCCAGGCTGCGTGCTGCGAGTCGGTCGAGTCGGGCCACTCAGCGCACGATCACCAGGCGCAGGTCAAGGCTCGACTCGGCATCGAGGCCGAGCCCGTGAGGATCGACAGCCAGTGCAAGTACGGCGCGGTGGCGCGCGGCGAAGCGAGTATCTATCTCCGACTGCCGACGTCCGACACCTACCGCGAGAAGATCTGGGATCACGCCGCGGGCTGGGCCGTGGTGACCGAGGCCGGCGGGCGCGTCACCGACGTGCGCGGCAACGACCTCGACTTCTCCCTCGGTCGCACGCTCGACACGAACCGGGGCGTCATCGCGACCAACGGATCGCTTCACGACGAAGTGCTCGGCGCCGTCCGCGCTGTCCTCGAAGGCTGACCTTCGTTGAGCGGGCTGCCGTTGAGCAAGGTCCTGGTGACCGGTGGCGCCGGGTTCATCGGCAGCAACTTCGTGCGCCTGCTCGTGGAGGAGACGTCTTTCGAGATGGTCGTCCTCGACAAACTGACCTACGCAGGGCACCTCGAGAGTCTGGAGCCGCTGCTCGACGGCGATCGGGTCCACTTTGTGCGCGGCGACATCGGCAGCGCTCGAGACGTGCGCACCGTCTTCGCCGAGCACGGCCCGTTCTCCGTGGTGAACTTCGCCGCGGAGAGTCACGTCGACCGTTCGATCGACTCGCCCGGGGACTTCGTGCAGACGAACGTCACCGGAACCTTCGAGCTTCTCGACGCCTTCAGGCACCAGGGTTCGGGCCGCTTTCTTCACGTCTCGACGGACGAGGTCTTCGGCAGTCTCGGACCCGACGGGGCCTTCGTCGAGACGACCCCGTACGACCCGAGCTCGCCCTACTCGGCGAGCAAGGCCGCTGCGGATCACCTGGTTCGTGCCTATCACCGCACCTTCGGCGTCGACGCCGTGATCACCAATTGCTCGAACAACTACGGTCCCTATCAGCTCCCCGAGAAGCTCATCCCGCTGATGATCCTCAACGCGGCGGAGGGTCTCGACCTGCCGATCTACGGTGACGGCAGCAACGTGCGCGACTGGCTGCACGTCGAGGACCACTGCCGAGGCATCCTGGCGGCGCTCGAACGGGGCCGCGCGGGCGACAGCTACAACCTGGGCGGTCTGAGCGAGCGCAACAACGTCGAGGTGGTCGACGCGGTCTGCGCCGCGCTCGAGAACTACCGCCCCGCGGCGGAGAACGAGGCCCTCGGAGGACGCTCCTACGCCGACCTCAAGACTTTCGTCTCGGACCGGCCGGGGCACGATCAGCGCTACGCCATCGACCCGTCCAAGGCGCAAGCCGAGCTCGACTGGGGTCCCACCGTCACCTTCGAAGAGGGCCTTCGCCAGACCGTACGCTGGTATCTGGACAACGGCCGCTGGTGTCAGGCCGTACAAACCAACGCCACCCGGAATCGCATCGGCCTCGCCGACGACGAAGCGTCCTGAGCCAAAGCTCCTCCGCCGGTGTTCCCGGCTCCTTCCATCTGAGACACTGAGTCCACCATGCGCGGAATCCTCCTGGCCGGCGGTGCTGGCACACGCCTCCACCCGGTGACCCTGGCGGTGAGCAAGCAGCTCCTACCGGTCTACGACAAGCCTCTCATCTACTACCCGCTGTCGACGCTGATGCGCTCCGGCGTCCGTGAGATCCTCATCATCACGACGCCCGCGGACCAGGCGGCCTTCAAGCGCCTGCTCGGCGACGGCGCGGGCCTGGGGCTCGAGCTCCACTACGCGGTCCAGGAGAAGCCCGAGGGCATCGCTCAGGCTTTTCTCATCGGCGAGGACTTCCTCGCCGGCGAAGGCGCGGCGCTCGCTCTGGGCGACAACGTCTTCTATGGCCAGGGACTGAAAGAGGTCCTGCAGCGAGCAGCGCAACGCTCGAGCGGCGGTACGATCTTCGGCTACCGCGTGAAGGACCCCGAGCGCTACGGTGTGGTCGAGTACGACCGCGACGGGAAAGTCATCGGACTGCACGAGAAGCCGGAGAACCCGCCGTCTTCGTACGCTGTGCCGGGTCTGTACTTCTACGACGACCGCGTCGTCGAGATTGCCAAGAGTCTCGAGCCGTCGGCGCGCGGCGAGCTCGAGATCACGGACCTCAACCGCAGGTACCTGGAGCTCGGGCATCTGGGCGTCGAGCTCCTCGGGCGAGGCATCGCCTGGCTCGACACCGGGACGCACGAGTCGCTCCTTCAGGCCTCGAACTTCATTCAGGCCATCGAGGAGCGCCAGGGCCTGAAGGTCGCCTGCATCGAGGAGATCGCTTTCGATCAGGGCTTCATCGACTTCCAGCAGGCCGAAGCGCTCGCGGACGGCACGCGCAACCCGGACTACGCCTCGTACCTGAGAAATCGCATCCACGAGATCGCGGAAGAGCGCGGAGACAGCCCATGAAGTTCATCCCGACCGATCTTCCCGGCGTGCTGCTCATCGAGCCCACCGTCTTCGAAGATCCCCGAGGCTTCTTCTTCGAAGTTCACCACGCCGGAAAGTTCGCGGAGGCCGGTATCGAAGCGGCCTTCGTCCAGGACAACCACTCCGCCTCGCAGCGCAACACCCTGCGCGGGCTGCACGCCCAGCGAACCCGCCCGCAGGGCAAGATGGTGCGAGTCCTCGCAGGCACGATCTTCGATGTCGCCGTCGACATCCAACCCGACTCCGAGCACTTCGGCCGCTGGGTCGGCTACGAGCTCTCGGCCGAGAACCGCCGGCAGCTCTACATACCGGAAGGCTTCGCGCACGGCTTCGCCGTCACGTCGGAGCGCGCCGAGGTCGAGTACAAGTGCACGGCTCTCTACGACCCCAGCGACGAGATCGCCATCGCCTGGAACGACGCGGACATCGGCATCGACTGGCCCGTCAGCGAACCGACGCTCTCGCCCCGCGACGCGGGAGCTCCCACGCTCGCCGAGATCAAGCCGAACCTGGTGTCGGTTTGAGCGAGCTCGCGGACGAAGACGTCGCCTACCTGGAAGAACGCGGTATCGCGAGCGACGAGGCGCTGCGACAGGTCGCCCTGCTCGAGACCCCCCCGTCACCGGCGCGGCTCGACCGCGCCGCCACGCTCGGCGACGGCATCCTGCCGCTCGATTCGTCCGGCAGCCACCTCGAGGCCGGCGCCCGCGCCGTTCTCGACGGCCGGCTGACGCGCTTCGTACCGGCCTCTGGTGCAGCCTCTCGGATGTTCAAGGACCTGCTGCAGGTCATGCGTCCCGATCCGGTCGCCGACGCCCATCTCGATGAGACGCCGGCCCTGCACGAGTACCGCACGAGGCACGCCGAATTCGCCTTCTGGTCCGAGCTCGAGAGCGAGCTGACGGCGGCCGGCTTCGGTCCGGGCGACGTCGAGACCGTGGCCGGCGCCCGAGCCAGTCTGCGTCTCCTGCTCGACCGCGACCCCGACGGACACGGTCTGGCGCTGGCGTCCCGCCCGAAGGGGCTCATTCCCTTCCATCGCAGCGGTGCGTCGTCACGCACGCCGATCGAAGAGCACCTGCACGAAGCCGCCGCGCTCTTCGCCCTTGCCGGCGGCGAGGAGCGTCAGGTTCGAGCACACTTCACCGTCAGTCCCGAGCACCGGGAGGCCTTCGAAGACCTGGTGCAGGTGATCAAACCATCTCTCGAGGGCCACTACGGCATCGCCTTCGCCATCGACTTTTCTTCTCAGTCGAGCGCCACGGACACGCTGGCGCTGAACCCGAGCGGCGGCATCGTCCGCCAGGAGTCCGGTGCTCCCCTGCTTCGCCCCGGCGGCCACGGCGCGTTGATCTACAACCTCGCCGCGCTCGACGCCGATCTGGTGACGATCAAGAACATCGACAACGTCCTGCCGCAGGGCCGACAGCAGGAGGTCGTCGAGACCAAGCTGGCGCTCCTGGGACTCGCGGCCTCGACGCAGGCTGAGCTCCATCGCCACCTCCAGGCACTGCACGGTGAAGAGCCGGCCGATGCGCTGCCGGCAGCTGCGGACTTCGCCGCGGACACTCTCGGCATCCCGATCGGCGAAGGACCGGAGGCGGAGCGCATCGCTACGCTGCGGCGGGAGCTCGACCGCCCTCTTCGCGTCTGCGGGGTCGTGCTCAACGAGGGCGAGCCGGGTGGCGGCCCCTTCTGGGTCCTGGGCCGGGAAGGCTATCCCCGTCTGCAGATCGTCGAGAGTTCGCAAATCGACGCGAGCGACGAGCAGCAGGCGTCGCTGCTGGCGGGCGCCACGCACTTCAATCCGGTCGATCTGGTCTGCGCACTGCGCGACTGGCGCGGCGAGCCGCACGAGCTTCTTCCACTCGTCGACCCGGCCACCTCGTTCGTCGCAGAGAAGTCGGTTGGCGGCGAGCCCCTGCTCGCTCTCGAGCGTCCGGGGCTCTGGAACGGTGCGATGGACGGCTGGCACACGCTTTTCGTCGAAGTGCCCAGCGGCACGTTCGCACCGGTCAAGACCGTCTTCGATCTCCTCCGACCGACCCATCAGGCGTCCTCCTGAGCCGGGGATCGGGCCGGCCGCGTCACGCCACGGCCGAGGCGAGGGCCGCAACACGCGGGAATCCGCCCCTCGGGGCGAAGCGTACTCCTACCGAACGACGCGGCGGGTCTGTCGGAATGACCTTCGACCTGAGGCCGCATCGCCCTAAGATCGGAGGACGAGATGACCCTCGCAAACCCCTTGGACAACGCCGAAGGTGACGACCGCATGACCGAGAACGAGACGCCCGCAAACGGCTTTCCCGTCGTCAAGATTCTGGTCGGCCTGACACTGGCCGCCGTCTTCTTCTTCGTCGCGCGCAACGCCGGCGACAAGCTGCCGCAGTTCGCTGAGTGGGTCGACGGACTCGGAGTCTGGGGACCGATCGTCTACATCCTCGGCTACGCCGCACTGACAGTCTCCTTCGTTCCCGGCTCCCTCCTGACGCTCGCCGCGGGAGCCGTCTTCGGACTCGGCAAAGGCACCGTGTTCGCCTGGACGGGTGCAACCCTGGGCGCGACTCTGGCCTTCCTGATCGCTCGCTACCTCGCGCGCAGCGCCATCGAGCGCAAGGTCGCCGCCAACCCGAAGTTCGCGGCGATCGACAACGCCGTCGCGGGCGAAGGACGCAAGATCGTCTTCCTGCTGCGGCTCTCCCCGATCTTCCCCTTCTCTCTACTGAACTATGGCCTGGGATTGACCAAGGTGAGGCTCGTCGACTACGTCATCGCTTCCCTCGGCATGATTCCCGGAACGCTCCTCTACGTGTACTCCGGCAAGATCGCCGGGGACGTGGTCAATCTGGCCTCGGAGAGCGGTCCCGACCGCGGCGCCGGCTACTACTCGGTGCTCGGCCTCGGTCTTCTGGCCACTCTCATCGTCACCACCCTGGTCACCCGCACGGCGCGCAAGGCTTTGGCGAGCGTCGAGCAAGAGGCCCCGGCCGACGCGGCCTGAGGAGATTTCGAAATGGCTGAACCACTCTCTCAACCCGACTCGTCCGAAGAAGAACGTCCCGAGATCCACATGCTGCCCTGGGACGGGCACAACCAGAAGCTCATCGGCAACGTCCATCCAGCCGACTGGGTCAATCCGACGCCGCAGGAGCGCTACCACCTCGTGGTCATCGGCGCCGGCACCGCCGGTCTGGTGACCGCCATCGTCGCCGCCGGCCTCGGCGCCAAGGTCGCGCTGATCGAGAAGCACCTGATGGGGGGCGACTGCCTCAACGTCGGTTGCGTGCCCTCGAAGGGCGTCATCTCGGCGGCTCGGGCCTGGGACCCGCGCCACCGCGAACAGTTCGGCGCGCCCGAGCCCTCCGGTGACGGCGACTTCGGCAAGGCCATGGAACGGATGCGCCAACTCCGCGCCAACATCAGCGACATCGACGGCGCACAGCGATTCACGGATGCCGGTGTCGACGTCTTCCTGGGGGCCGGGCGCTTCGCCGAGCCCGGCGTCGTCGAGGTCGGCGGACAGCAGCTGCGCTACCGCAAGGCGGTGATCGCCACCGGAGCTCGCGCCGCGGCACCGCCCATTCCCGGTCTCGACGGGGTCGAGTACCGCACGAACGAGACGATCTTCTCGCTGACCGAGAAGCCGAAGAGCCTCGTGGTCATCGGGGCAGGACCCATCGGCTGTGAAATGGCGCAGTCGTTCGCACGCTTCGGTACGGAGGTGACGCTGATCGACATGGCCGATCACGTGTTGAGCCGTGAAGACGCCGAAGCGGCCGCCGTCGTCGAAGAGTCAATGCTCAAAGACGGGGTCCGACTCGAGATGGGAGCCAAGATCCTCGAAGTCTCGGAGCGCGAAGAAAACGGCAGCACGGTCCGCGTCGTCACCTTCGAGCGCGACGGGGAGACGCACGCCGCCGTCGGCGAAGAGCTGCTCGTCGCCGTCGGCCGCAAGCCCAACGTCGAGAGCCTCAACCTCGAGGCGGTCGGCGTCGACTTCGACCGCGGCGGCGTCAAGGTCGACGACAGGCTGCGCACGTCGAACAAGAACGTCTACGCTGCTGGCGACGTCACGCACCACCTCAAGTTCACTCATCTCGCCGACGCGCACGCCGCGATCGTCATTCAGAACGCCCTCTTCTTCGGTCGCGCCAAGACCTCGAGGCTCGTCGTACCGTGGTGCACCTACACCACGCCGGAGATCGCGCACGTCGGGCTCTACGAGCATCAGGCCAAAGAACAGGGCATTGCCGTGGACGTCATCAAGATCGCACTCGACGACGTCGATCGCGCCATCCTCGACGGCGAGGACGAAGGCTTCCTCAAGGTGGTGCTCAAGAAGGGCAGCGACGAGATCCTCGGCGGCACGCTCGTCGCGCATCATGCCGGCGACATGATCGGCCCCCTCAGCCTCGCGATCACCCACGGCATCGGGCTCGGGAAGTTCGCGCGCACGATCTTCCCCTATCCGACCCAGGGAGAGGTGCTCAAGAAGGCCGCCAACGCCTGGAACAAGACGCGCCTGAGTCCGACGGCCAAGAGCGTGCTCAGCACCTGGTTCAAGATCTTCAAGTGACGAAGGCCCGTGGTGGGTACCACGGGCTTCGTCACCGATGCGCATGCTCCGTCCCCTGGCCTCTTCAGCGCACTTCAGATACCCATTGCGCCCGAAGAGAGTTCAGGATCATCCTGAGCCGAATCGCGAGCGTTTTGAGTCTCGAGTGGCTGCGCGGCCCCTCTTTCCTACACCCGTATTCAGCCCTGACTCAACTGATGCAGTCTGTACTGCATAGGCCCCCAAACGGGTGCCCACCCAAATGGTCACCGGTCCCAGATGCCCCGTCCGGGCTCTCAGCCTCGTCGACCGTCGTGTGGGACGCGCACCGCGTCTCTAGTTCCAGGAAGCGTGCCCACTACTGAAGCGTCCCGGTTGAAAGAGCGATCAATGCAGCTCCAGCCCCCGCGTCCAGTGCCCGGTTGCGTTGAACAGGCGAACGCCAAAGAGTCCAGGATCACCGTCAAGTACCAAGCGCGAGGGGTAGCCCCGCACACGAGCGGTGCTTGTTGGACCCAAGAGAGAAGTTGCGCGAATCGTCAGTACTTGTCGTCGCGAGCCGTCGATCGGTGCCATCTAGGAAAACCCAAAAAGATCGCCGTTTCGGCTTGCAGGGTACCGCCACTGGCAGGGCCCGCGGGAGATCCTCAAAGGAAAGTCACTGAGAGGAAGGGCCCTGGGGCGCGATGCCTGAGAAGCACCAACTGCTTCTGCTCTGATCGCTCTTGGCCGGCGCAGGTTCGGGCAGGCCAGCTACTTGAGGTGGCCTGGTCTCGCAACAGGCATGAAGGGAGGGTATCGTCTCCGCCAGTTCGGGCCCCACCCACCCACAGCGTACCCTGAGTCCCTCTGAGCGAATTCTTGCGGTACCGGCCCAAGACGACCGGCTAGTTCGCCAGGAGGATCGATCAGCGTCCCCAGAAACAGGAGGCCGTGATCCTCCCTTCCTGCCTCCCACGCCTTAGCCCAGTCTCGGTATTCCGGCCCGAGTGCCATCGCCTGGGGGTGCTCGACGGGAACCCCCGAGAACCACGGTCCGCATATGGGGTGCTGAAATCTCAACGAGCCACTGCCTGAGCGATACTCCCTTGCGTCCGCGTAGACTGGCTCAAAGAGCAACGCAAGTTCGTTCCAAAGTGGCTGCAGCTTTGAGTTCCAGTCTCGACCTTCGCCCTCCGGAACCCTGACGCTGAGAGAGCAGTAGCTAGTCTTGAAACCACGGCGTGTCCAACCGGCTGGACGCTGCAGACACAGGTCGAAGTCGTCAACGGGGCTGCGAGGCCACCACACCACGATGGGGCTTTCGATCAAGTGCTCCTCTAGAGAGGAGATGAGGTGACTCTTCCCTTCCTTCTCGAGGTGTTGATTTGGTGGCTCCCATAGTCCATATCGCTCGGGGAGGGCTTCCGGAAGGCGAGCTGACAGGACCGCTATGAGTCGCTCCAGTTCTGGCTTCCGACCCAGATCCTTCAAGAACCACCAGCTAAGCGTAAGGAAAGAGCCCGTCTCTTCCTCGTTCGCGGGAACATCGCTTTCTCGCTCAAGGCGGCCGCCTTGATTCGCCAGTGTCAGTGCAACGCGTTGCAGCGCCTCGTAGGCGACGCGTGGCGCGTCACCTGGCTCAAGATGAAGCTCGAGCATCGCAGCGGGCCTACCGCTTCTCGCCTCAAGGAGCGGGGGTGCGAAGTTCTCTGGCACGTCATCGACGTAGTCGCTGGTTATCTGCCAGTCTCCGCCGTCAATGCAGACGTCTCGACGCAGCGGATCCAACGGCTTCTCGAACCAAATACGGATGTCCGTACTCATTACTGACTCTCGCGTGATGTGGGTGTCATGGTCGGGCGAGCTACTACGAACAGAGACTGGCTCTCGGGGCCAGGGTTCTCGTTTTAACCCTAGTACTTCATTCTGATTGTCTTCCGTTGGCGTAGTTGCCCTCTGAGTTGGGGACCAGACGAGCGTTCGTGACTTCCACGCCCGGCTCGTGCATTCGACCGATTTGGTTGTTCCCTTCGGCTGCTGAACGATAGTGCGGTCGTAGGTGAGTCCATGCTGGTTCCTTAAGTGGTCGATAGTGCGGCTGTGCCTCGCGGCAGAGCACGCGGAGCGTGACTCCGCGCTCCATGCTTGCTCCGCTCGCGTCGCTTGGCGGGAAGGCCCGTGGTGGGTACCACGGGCTTCGTCACCGATGTCGAGGAAACGGTTGCCAGGCAGACCTCCCAAACGCGTCCTCGCGAGGAGCGTGGGGCCTCGCTCGAGCGTCGCGAGAGCGAGACACACCGACGCGGCGATCTCTCCAAAGTACGCGACCCACTTCGCGGTGCATCGTGCAGCCGCGGGCTGCAGCGCGAGGAAGACACGCGGCCTCCTGATCGCCAAGGCGACGGAGCCGCCCGGAAGCCGAAAGCACCTTCGCCGCGATCTCTACCGCCGACGCCGCCTTCCGCGACGGCGCTTGCGGGGTCGCGGTGGCCGAGCGCGGCTGCGGAGTTTCGCCGTCGAACGGCGCAGCTCCTGCCACTCGGTCAGTGCCTCTTCGCCTCCGCCCGTCGCGTCGACGACCATGGCGAAGAGATCGCAGGCGTCGGCAAAGGCGTGGCGCGAGGCGAGGCGCTCGGCGGCGTTGCCGTCGGGCATCGGTTCACACAGGCGCTGAAAGGTCGTCAGGATCTCGAAGAGGCGATGGCGCCGCACGTTGGAAAGCGCGAAGCGCTGCAGGAGGTCGGCGATGGCTCGTTCGACGATCAGATCGAGCCGCTTGCGCTTGACGTGCCCCCGTGACTCGAGCGCCGCACGACGATTGACGATGCCCGGCACCAGGATCGCCGCGAGCATGACGTCCTGCGAGAGGTTTTCACCGTCGACCCGGTCGATCGCATCGAGAAGGCCCGAGAAGCCTTCTCCCGTGCCGACATCCTGAATGATGTCGCAGACCTCCGGCAGGAACTCGTCGAGCAGCTCGAGCTCGAACATCCAGTCGAAGGCGGCGGCGCACGATCCGCTGACGAGCAGCTGCACGAGCTCCTCGATCATGCGCGCCGGCGACGCTTTGCGGATCTCCTCGACGTTCGCCTGGATCGCGTCGGCGGTCTTCACTTCGATACCGAAGTCCAGCCGGCCCGCGAATTCGCAGGCGCGAAACATGCGCACCGGGTCTTCGCGAAAGCGCAGCTGGGGCTCCCCGATGACGCGGATGATCTTCTTGTCCAAATCCTCGATGCCGCCGACGTAGTCCGCAACGCTGCGGTCGCCGACGCGGTAGAAAAGCCCGTTCACCGTAAAGTCGCGGCGGAAGGCGTCCTCGCGCGGCGAGCCGTAGGTGTTGTCGCTGGTAACGAGATCGTCTTCGCGCGACTGGGCGTCCGGATCGGGAGTGCGGCGAAAGGTCGAGACCTCGAGAATCGTGTCGTGGAAGATCACGTGCACGAGACGAAAGCGGCGTCCGATGATGCGGCTGTTGCGAAAGAGCCTCCGCACCTGGTCGGGTCTCGCATCGGTGCCGATGTCGAAGTCCTTCGGCGATCGACCGAGGAGCAGGTCGCGTACGGAGCCACCGACGAGGTAGGCCTCAAAGCCCTCACGGTGCAGACGATAGAGGACCTTCAGTGCCGAAGGAGCGATCTCGCGCCGCGAGATGCGGTGCTCCTCCGGAGTCAAGACAAGAGGCTCTTTGGACCGCGGGTTCACCGGAAGAGCCTACCAGCGCGAGGGCCAGGATGCTGCCCTGAACCCCCCGAAACGACAGGAGAATCGACCTTCATGCGTTGATAGCATCCGCTCGCCCACTTCCAAGCCACGTACCCCCGGAGATCCCCCATGAGCGCTCCAACGTCCGGTCGCGTCTACGAAGACTTCGAGATCGGCCAGGTCCTCAAGCACCCCCTCGGTCGCACCATCACGACGACCGACAACACCTGGTTCACGTTGCTCACCAACAACCCGAACCCGATTCACTTCGACCACGCCTTCGCAGCTCAAACCGAATGGAAGCAACCGCTGGTGAACTCGGCGTTCACCATCGCCCTCGTCACGGGCCTCACGGTCTCCGACCTTTCTCAGAACGCGGTGAACCTCGGCTGGGACAAGGTCCGTCTGCCCAAACCGCTCTTCGAGGGTGAGACGGTCTACGCGCAGAGCGAGGTCCTCGCCAAACGCGAGTCCGAGTCCCGCCCCCACCAGGGAATCGTCCACTTCAAGACGACCGGCTTCACCGAAGCCGGCAAGGTCATCATCACCTTCGAGCGCACGATGCTCGTCTACAAGAGCGGACAGGTACCGCCCAAACCGGAGCTGCCGGAGATCGAAGGGTAGGCCTCCCAAGAGAGTGCGAGAGGGTTCACTCCAACGTCGGCTGGCCTCGTCGCACCACCGCTCCGTTTCGGGGCCGTGGTCCGGGCCCGAATTCTCGGTCAGGGGAGGTGCCGGAGGCTGCTTGGAGCCATAGCTCGGCGGGCAGCATTCCGAGCAGGCGTGGCCGGCCCCCGACTGAGGGTTCGGGTCGTGGCGACCCCTTTGGTTTCCGGCCTCATCCGGTCCTCCTGCAATGGAAGCTCTCTCTACCTCAGCCCTAGCGGGGCCGAGCTACGGACCGACGTCGACCGCCGCCGGCTCTCCGTGAGGGCTCGCTGGGTCGATGTGCTGGCGTCGGTACTCGGTGACGCGCTTCGCGATCCAGCCGTTGGCCAGGAAGAGCACGATGAAGGCGACGCCCCACATCGCGAACATCGTACCCAGGCCTTCGCGACTCCAGAGCGGCGTCGCGCGACTGTTCCAGATCATCCAGACGACGAGCACGATCGCCTCGACGACGACGAAGCGGATCACCCACTCCCACCACACGCCGACGTGCATGTCCTGGTCTTCCGTGTTGATGAGCTCCGAGCGGAAGCGGCTGACGCCGAACTTGATCGCCGCGAGCGCGAAGAAGAGGCCGGAGATCATGAGGCCGACGCTCCAGATGTAGTCCTGACTGCGAAAGACCGGCTCGTAGAGCGCCGAGGGAAAACCGGCGCCGTAGACCAGAGCGCCGAGCACGACGACAGCGCGGCCGCGAGGAATGCCGAGTTCGACGAGCACGCGGGTCGTCAGCTCGAACATCGAGACGAGACTCGTCCACGCGGCGAAGACCAGCGCCAGGAAGAAAAGAATCATGAAGACGTTGCCACCTGGCATCGTGTTGAAGAGCTGAGGAATCCAGACGAAGGTCAGGCCCTCGTTGCCGGCGCCGACGATCTCGGTGGCGGCGTTGGGCATCTGCGAGAAGACGGTGCACAGCACCATGATCCCCGCGATGAGCGAGATCGAGTTGTTGCCGAAGGCCAGCAAGAAGGCGTTCAGGCTGGTGTCTTCTTTGGGACGCGTGTAGATCGCATACGCCAGCACAAGGCCCCAACCGGCTCCCGTATCCCACGCGTTCTGCGTCAGCGCCTCGAGCCAGATGCGGTGGTTGGCGAGGTCACTCCACTGCGGCGTGAAGAGGAAGGCGAGGCCGCGCTCGGCGCCGGGCAGGGTCACGGCGCGCACGGCGAGGATGACGATGAGCACGAGCATGCAGGGCATGAGCACGCGCGCCACCCTCTCGATGCCGCGAATCCCCGTGGCGACGACGGCGACCGCGAGGACCACGGCGATCAGGTGAAAGGGCAGGACAGCCGGTGTGAAGGCAAAGTCCTCCCAGAGGCGCGCCGAGTCTCCGTCACCGAGCTGGCCTGAGATCGCGGCCAGGAGATAGCGAATCGTCCAGCCCATGACGACGGCGTAGTAGAAGCCGATCGCAGCGGCGATCCAGGCGGCCCAGCCGCCCATCCAGGCGAACTTCTCACCCATGAAAGCGGTGAAGGTGCCGACCGCGCCCTGCCGCATCCGCTTGCCGAGGGCGAACTCGACCAGGATCAGAGGGATCGACCAGAGGAAGAGAAAGGCGACCCAGGCAACGAGAAACGAGCCGCCGCCGTTCGATGCGGCAATGCGGGGAAAACGCCAGATATTTCCCGTGCCGACGGCCATTCCCAGCATGGCGAGCATGAGACCCCACCGGCTCGTGAAGTGAGCTGCACTTCCTGACATCTTGACTGTCTCCCTCGTGGTGTTCGTGGCACTTTAGCAGCGCTTGCGCGAGGAGCGGGGAGCTTGCCCTCTTCGCGAATGCTCGTCGGATCCGCGACGCAGCCGCGGTATGGTCGCCCTTCACCAGCTGTCACCACAACGGGGTCGTCATGTCATCGAAGATCACCATCAGCTACGGCCCTGCGCCGGAGGCAGGCGTTGCCGAGCGCGAACTGGCCGAAGGGCTGCGAGCCCAACCGCCGCGCATTCCGACGCGCTACTTCTACGATGATCGCGGTTCGGAGCTCTTCGAACGGATCACCGAGCTGCCCGAGTACTACCAGACGCGCACTGAGCGCGCGCTGCTCGAGGAGCACGCCGCGGCGATCATCGAGGCGGCCCAGGCGGAGGAGCTCGTCGAGCTCGGTTCGGGAGCCGCGACCAAGACGCGCGTCCTCCTGTCGGCGATGCAGGACGCCGGGCTGCTGCGCCTCTTCGTACCGTTCGACGTCAGCGAAGGCATCCTGCGGCGCACCGCAGAGGAGCTCACCGAGGAGTATCCCGGCCTCGAGGTCCGTGGAGTTGTCGGTAACTTCCTGGAGCACCTCGGCGAGCTGCCCGACGGTCATCGCCGTCTCGTCGCCTTTCTCGGCGGCACGGTCGGCAACTTAAGGCCGGAAACCCAGGCACCACAGTTCATGGAGAGCCTCGCGGACGTCATGAGCCCGGGCGACCTACTGCTGATCGGCACAGACCGGATCAAAGATCCCGCGATCATCGAAGCCGCCTACAACGATTCAGCGGGCGTCACCGCGCAGTTCAATCTGAACGCCCTCAACGTCGTCAACCGGGAGTTCGACGCGAACTTCGTCCCCGAGCAGTTCGCTCACCGCGCCTTCTACTGCCCGGAGAATCGCTGGATCGAGATGCGCCTCGTCTCACAGCGTGCGCAGACGGTCCGCGTCGGAGCGCTCGACATCGAGCTCGAGCTCGCGGCGGGCGAGGAGATCCTGACCGAAATCAGCGCCAAGTACGACCAGGCTCGCCTGGAGTCGCTCTTGGGCCAGAGCGGCTTCGAGCTGCTCGAGTGGAGGACGGACGAGAAGGGGTTGTTTGCGCTCTCGCTTGCGCGAAGGGTCTGAAGCGTCGGCGCGCCTCTCGGAAGACTGCCGACCAAGGTCGGGCTGCCCCGAGCGTCCTGTCAAACACTCACCTGTCGAGACCCAGACGAGCGCCCACCTCCAAGAGTCCTGCCAAGGCGGACGCCGAGCCTCCGCGAGCCGTCCTGGTCGACTCGCGGTGGCCCTTCAGGAGCTCCTTCGCCTTCTGGAGCCCCAAGCAATCCAACGACCAGCGCTTTTTCAACGCGCTGGTCCTTCCATCACTCAGCGCCGATCAGGTCAGCCTGGGCGAAGAAGAATGCGGTCTCGAGGGCGGCGTTCTCCTGCGAGTCGCTGCCGTGGATCGCGTTGTTCTGGATGTCGGTGCCGTAGAGGTTGCGGATCGTGCCTTCGGCGGCCTCCTCCGAGTTCGTGGCACCCATGACCTCGCGCAGGTAGGCGACGGCGTTGTCGCGGCGCAGGGAGATCGGGATGGCCGGGCCGCTGGTCATGAAGTCGACGAGCTCGCCGAAGAAGGGGCGCTCGCTGTGCACGGCATAGAAGCCTTCGGCCTGGGCGCGGCTCAGGCGCAGCTTGCGTAGAGCGACGACCTGAAAGCCCTCGGCTTCGAGGTGAGCGATGATCTTGCCGGCGCTGCCGGCCTTGACGGCGTCGGGCTTGATGATGGTCAGAGTGTTTTCCATGACGAACCTCTACGTTCGGCGCGCCGCAGATCGGTCGTACGCGCCGCGTGAATCTGTTGAAACGGGGAAGAAGGACTCCGAGCGGGAACGTTCGAAGCGGGGCCGAAGAGGAAGGTGGCCCCTCACGATTCTAGCCGCGAATCGTGACTTCGTGGGGCTCCCGGACGCACGAACGGCCGGCGGGTCGAAACCCTGCCGGCCGTCGATTCGCCCCTTTGGAGGGCGGCCTTCAGCGATCGTCAGCCGATCGCTTTGGCGACTGCCGAGCCCATCTCGGCCGGCGAGTCGACCACGTGCACGCCGGCTTCGCCGAGCGCCTTCTTCTTGTCGGCTGCCGTGCCCTTGCCGCCCGCGACGATGGCACCCGCGTGGCCCATACGGCGTCCCGGAGGGGCCGTCGCACCGGCGATGAAGCCGACGACCGGACAGTTCATGTTCTCCTGGATCCAGGCCGCGGCCTCTTCCTCGGCGCTGCCGCCGATCTCACCGATCAGGATCACCGCCTCCGTACCTTCGTCGCCCTCGAAGAGCTCGAGGGCATCGATGAAGTTGGTGCCGTTGATCGGATCGCCGCCGATGCCGATGCAGGTCGACTGGCCGAGGCCGACGTTCGACAGCTGCCAGACGGCCTCGTAGGTCAGCGTGCCGCTACGACTCACGACGCCGACGTTGCCCGGCGTGTGAATGTGGCCCGGCATGATGCCGACCTTGGCCTGGCCCGGAGTGATGACGCCGGGGCAGTTCGGACCGACGAGGCGTGCGGGCTTGTCGGCCAGGAAGGCCTTGACCTTCATCATGTCGTTCACCGGGATGCCCTCGGTGATGCAGATGATCAGCTCGATCCCGGCCGCTGCCGCCTCCATGATCGCGTCCGCAGCGAACGGCGGCGGCACGAAGATCATGCTGGTGTTGGCGTCCGTCTTGCGGACGGCTGAATCGACGGAACCGAAGACCGGAAAGCCGTCGACCGACTCGCCGCCCTTGCCGGGGGTCACGCCGCCGACGACGTTCGTGCCGTAGTCGCGGCAGCCCTGTGCATGGAAGAGACCTTCCTTGCCCGTGATGCCCTGCACCAACAGGCGAGTGTGTTCTCCAACGAGTACGGACATCACGCACCTCCGGCGGCGCCAACCGCCTTCTCTGCAGCATCGGCCATGTGCTCTGCCACGATGAAATCGAAATCGGCCTCGTGCAGCACGCGCCGGCCCTCCTCGACGTTGGTTCCTTCGAGCCTGACGACGACCGGCACTTGCACGGTGTCGCCCAGCTCCTCAAGCGCCGCGACGACGCCGCGAGCGATGCGGTCGGTGCGCGCGATGCCGCCAAAGATGTTGATCAACACCGCATTGACGCTGGGATCGGAAACGATGATGCGGAACGCGTTCTGCACCGCCTCCTGGCTCGCTGAGCCACCGACGTCGAGGAAGTTCGCCGGCGAGCCCCCGTAGAGCTGGATGATGTCCATCGTCGCCATGGCGAGACCGGCGCCGTTGACCATGCAGCCGATCGAGCCGTCGAGCTTGATGTAGTTGAGACCGAACTCGGAGGCCTCGACCTCGAGCGGATTCTCCTCCGCCAGATCGCGCAGTTCGACGATGTCCGGATGACGGAAGAGTGCATTCGAGTCGAAGTCCATCTTCGCGTCGAGCGCGTAGACGTCACCCTGCCCAGTGACCAGCAGCGGGTTGATCTCGGCGAGAGACGCATCGGTCTCGAGGAACGCCTTGACTAGCGCCGTGATCAGCGACGCACCCTGCCTCGCCGTCTTACCCTCGAGCCCCAGGCCCGAGGCCAGAGTCCGCGCCTCGAAAGGCAGCAGACCGAGATGCGGGTTGACGCTCTGCCGCAGGATCGCGTCGGGGTTCTCGGCGGCGACTTCCTCGATGTCCATGCCGCCGGCCTTCGACGCCATGACCATCGGCCAGCCGGTCTGCCGGTCGAGGGTGACCGCCAGATAGAGCTCGGTGTCGATGTCGAGTGCCTCCTCGATCAGGACCTTCTTGACTTCCTGGCCCTCTTCGCCGGTCTGCGGGGTAACGAGACGCATGCCCAGAATCTCACCGGCGAGGCGCTCGGCCTCGTCGGTCGAAGAGGCGACCTTGACGCCGCCGCCCTTGCCGCGGCCGCCGGCGTGAATCTGCGCCTTGACCACACATCGCCCACCCATCTCGTCGCAGATCTCTCGCGCACGCTCGGGGCTGTCGGTCACCCGGCCCTGCGGCGTGGGAACGCCAAACCGGCGAAGAATCTCCTTCGCCTGATACTCGTGAACTTTCAAGCTTGAACTCCTCTATGTGCCTTGGGGCCCGTGAACTCGGCGGCTGCGCGGGACGAACCTGAGGCATCGACCAGTCGCTTTTCGATGGCCTCGACAGAGTGCTCTCCTCGCCGCCGGGAGCGGAAGCTTATCACCGCTCCGTCGAGCGGCGCGGGGCTCTCGAAGACCGCTCAGAAGACCTTGGCGACGAGCAGCGTGAGGTCGTCGTCGCGCTTGAGAAGGTCCGAGTCGAGGCTCAGACCACTGTCGATGAAGTCCTCGAGATCTTCGACGATCCCGCTGCGGAACGCGGTCGCGGGACGGCTCGCGTAACGGCTCAGGCTGTCCTCCAGCCGATCGAAGCCGAACATTTCTTCCGTTCCGACGCGGCGCGCTTCGACGAGCCCATCGCTGGAAAGGAAGAGCGTGTCTCCGGGCTCGAGTCGTGCGTCCCGCTCCTCGATCGTCAGGTTCTCTCGAACTCCCAACGGATACGCGGTCGACCGCAGAGAGCGCACCGAGCCGTCTTCGGAGACGCAGTAGGGATAGAGGTGACCGGCGCTCGCATACTGAACCGTGCGCGTCTTCGGATCGAGCAGCACGTAGCAGAGCGTCGTCAGCAGGCGTCGGCGCGCGGAGCGATAGACGACCCGGTTGAGCGTTTCGAAGACAGGACCGACCTCGGGGTCGTAGCCGACCTGGACCGTGAGAGCGGCGCGCGCCATCGACATCACGAGACCGCTCGAGACTCCGTGACCGGCGACGTCACCGATGGCCAGGGACAGGCGGCCGTCGGCCAACTCGATGACGTCATAGAAGTCGCCGCCCACCTCGCTCGCCGGCAGGTAGGTGTGCGCGACCTCGACTCCGCCGACGATCTCGGGAAGCTCGGGCAGAATCGAGCTCTGGATGCGGCGAGCCGTCTCGATTTCGACCTTCTGGCGCTCGCGCTCGGCAATCCGCCGCACGTGCGCCGGCACGTCGTCGAACTGGTACTGGAACTCCTCACGGCGCCCGAGGAACCGCGCGCTGACGAAGAGCGGCACGGCGACGAGCGAGAGAGCCAGAAAACCCTGGAACTGAAGCGACGTCACCTCCGAACGCACGAGCGGCCAGGCGCCGAAGAGCACGCTCTGCGTCAGGCCGGCCAGGAACGCCACCGTGAAGTCGTAGGTCAGGTAGAGAGCGACCAGCACAGCCGCACCAAGCAGTCCGAAGAGCATCGACGCGCCGAAAGAAACGACGCTCACCGGAGGAAAGTAGAGGACGCCAAGCAGCAGCGTGACCAGCCCGCCCCCCAGCCAGACGCCGAAGCGATCGACGGCGGGCGTCAACACGAGCAGCATGCCGAAGCAGGTATAGGCGAGAGAGAAGCCCAGGTTGACGAGAAAGAGGGTCACGCCAGGGACGACCGCGTTCTCCCACCACGGACCCCAGAAGAGAGCCCAGAGAGGCCACACTCCCTGTCCCTGCAAGACCAGGAGCAGAGCCATCAGGCCACCCCCGAAGACGAGGCCGGCGGCCACGCCGCGCAACGACGAGGAGGCGACGGTGGAGTTCTGCCACTGGCCGCGCAGCAGAGCATCGAACGATGCGAGCTTGAGACGCCAGGCACCGTGGCTCAGCGACTCGCCGGAGGAGAACGAGGCGAAGGCGAGAAAGGCGACCGCCGGTACGTAGATCGTGAGCTGGATGCCGATCCAGAGCCACGTCACCTGCGGCCGCGTCAGGTTGGCCATCGAGAACTGATCGGAGGTCGGTCGGGCCGTGAGAACGAGCACGGCGCCGAGACTCACCAGCACGACGACGAAGAGGTAAGTGGCTCGCTGCACGCCGACCAGGCCTTCGTGGTAGCGACGAACGAAGATGAAGGCCACGATCGGGATGATCAGGAAGAGGACGAAGATGTGTGCCGTCTGGCTCAGCACCGCGAGACGCAGCGGCTCGTCGAACACCTGCTGCCCAGGGTCGTCCCACCAGGAGAAGAAGCCGTGCAGTCGGTCGCCGACGAAGCGCACCTCGACGCCGTAGTCCAGGGAGGGCACATTCTGTGACTCGAACTCGGGGTAGCGCACGAAGAGCGACGTGTACTTCGGACTCTGGACGCGCCGCTCCGTCGGCTCGCCGAAGCGCGTCAGGTCGAATCCCTGCTCGGAGAGGAAGCGATCGGCGCGCTCGCGCGCCTGTTCCATCGTGAGCTGCGCCGGGCTCTCGTAGTCCGGCGGTACGCCCTTGATGAGGGCCAGCATCTGCCCGTTCAGAGCCACCTGACCGACGTAGCTCCAGCTGGATGCCGGAGCGCCGCGCTCGAAGACGCGCACCGACCAGAAGCTCAGGCGCTTTTGCACCTCGGGCACGGGCGCATCGCCCGCCTGCGCCGAAGTGCGCAGGCGCATCTCCAGCGGCGCCGGGTTCTGCAGCGAGGCGGTGACATACGGATCGAGGACCGGCTCGCCGAGGTCACGGAGACGCTCGAGGGTGATCTCGACAGCGGCATCGCGCGTCGTCGTCCAAGGGCTCGACTCGACCGGAAAGACCCGCGGGAAGCAGAGCGCGACCGTCGCGACTCCCGCCACCGCAAGGGCGATCCAGACGAAGACCTCCGGCAGAGACGCATGCAGGCGGGTGCGTCTGACCACACCCGCCGTTTCCGGCGCACTCTTCCGTCCAGAGCGAGACATCAGTCCACCCTACCGCGCCACAGCGTGCCGACTCTCGACTCCGACGTGCGAAGCGCAGCGAGGGCATGATGTCCAATGTCCATCTCGCTTAACTACGCAGTGGAGCGACTGCATGTTTCCACTCGCCCCGGCCGCTCCCGAGCGGCCGGGGTCGAGCCGCCGTCTTCAGTCGAGGTTGCTGATGATGGCGTCGCCGAACTCGGACGTCTTGAGAAGGGTGGCACCCTCCATCTGACGCTCGAGATCGTACGTGACCTGCTTTTGCGAGATCGATCGGCTAATGGCGTTCTCGATCGAGGTTCCTGCCTCCGTCCAGCCCAGCCAGTTCAGCATCATGACGCCCGACAGGATGACCGATGACGGGTTGACCTTGTCCTGCCCGGCGTACTTCGGAGCCGTGCCGTGCGTCGCCTCGAAGAGCGCCACGCCATCGCCCTCGTTCGATCCGGGGGCCAGCCCGAGACCGCCGACCTGAGCGGCCAGCGCATCGGAAAGGTAGTCACCGTTGAGGTTCGTCGTAGCGATGACGTCGTACTCGTCCGGGCGCAGGAGAACCTGCTGGAACATGGCGTCGGAAATACGGTCCTTGACGAGGATCTTGTCGTCGGGCTGCTGGCCGCCGTGGTTGTCCCACATGTCGTCTTCGGAGATCGTCGCGTCGCCGAACTCCTCAGCGGCCAGTTCGTAGCCCCACTCCTTGAAGGAGCCTTCGGTGAACTTCATGATGTTGCCCTTGTGCACGAGCGTCACGCTCTTGCGTCCCTGGGCAATGGCGTACTGGACCGCCTTCTTCACGAGGCGCTTGCTGCCCGTGACCGAGACGGGCTTGATGCCGACGCCGGAGTCCTCCCGAATCTTCGATCCGAACTCCTTGGCGAGGTACTCGATGAGCTTCTTGGCTTCGCTGGAGCCCGACTCCCACTCGTGACCCGCGTAGACGTCCTCGGTGTTCTCGCGAAAGAGCACCATGTTCACCTTCTCCGGCTCCTTCACCGGCGAAGGAACGCCTTCAAAGTAGCGCACGGGGCGCACGCACGCGTAGAGATCGAGGATCTGGCGCAGAGCAACGTTGAGGCTGCGGATGCCACCGCCGACCGGGGTCGTCAGCGGGCCCTTGATGGCGCAGCGATAGTGCTGGATCGCTTCAGGCGTCTGCTTCGGGAGCCATTCGCCGGTCTGCTCGTAGGCCTTCTCACCCGCGAGAATCTCCACCCAGGCGATCTTGCGCGAGCCGCCGTAGGACTTCTCGACCGCAGCGTCGAGCACGCGCTGACTCGCGGCCCAGATGTCCGGGCCAATGCCGTCGCCTTCGATGAAAGGAACGATGGGATGGTCGGGAATGACGACGTCGCTGCCGTCCCAGCCGATCTCCTGCCCGTCTGCGGGTGGAGTCAGATCGTACGTGCCAGTACTCAAAGCTAGCCCTCCTCTCGGGTCCTGCCCGAGTCATTTTGGTGCTGTATTTTGCGAAGGTGTGTTCAGTGCGAGAGCGTGCGAGCGTATCACGCCGATTCGGCCTAAACTTCGGTTGCGCAGAGCAAAAGTCGCCCCATGAAAACCCCAGAAAGACCAGATTGGCCTGCCCTCACAGCCGCGGCTTGGAAGGCCAGCGAAGCAGCCTACGCGCCCTACAGCAACTTTCGCGTGGGGGCGGCGCTCTGGATGCCCAACGGCGAGATCTTCGCCGGTTGCAACGTCGAGAACCGATCGTTCGGCATGACCCTCTGCGCCGAGCGCACGGCCGCCGTCAGCGCCGTCGTAGCCGGTCATCGGCGCTTCCTCGCTGCCGTCGTCGTGGCCGACAGCAAAGAGCCCCCGCGCCCGTGCGGCCTCTGCCTCGGTACGCTGATCGAGTTCGGCGACGAAGACTTGGCGGTCCGCCTGCTCAATCGCGCGGGGCAGACGGAGAGCTTTCGACTCGGTGAGCTGATGCCCTACCCCTTCTCTGCCGACGAGCTGAACGATTGATCGCGAACTCGCTCGCTGACACCGCCGACTGCTAACCTTCCCCGCAATGATCGTCGAAAAGCGCCGCGTCGGCGGCTGCACGCTGCTCATCATCGAGGGCGTCGTCAAGCTCGGCCAGAGCGCTCAGTTCTTGGCCGAAGCCTTCAAGCGCGCCCTCTCGGAGGACGTCGGGCACGTGCTCGTGGATCTCGAGAAGATCAACTACATCGACTCGACCGGAATCGGTGAGCTGGTCGGCTATCTGGTGCGCTTCCAGGATCAGAAGCGAAAGCTCATCCTGATCCGGCCCAACGAGAAGATCCTGAGGCTCCTCGACATCGCCCACGTCGCAGACCTCTTCCCGATCTACGACGACGTCGAAGCGGCGCTGGCCGCGGAAATCTGAGCACGTCGGCAATGTGCGGCCGCTATACGCTGACGAAACCCGGCGACGCGCTGGCCGAGCTCGATCTGGACGACGAGGGGCTCGATGCCGAGCTCCTGGCCCCCCGCTTCAACGTTGCCCCGACGCAACGATTGCCGGTCGTACGCAGCGACGGAGCCGTCGCGACACGCCCGGGCCCTCTCTCAGCAGCGCCCATGCGCTGGGGCTTCGGCGCCCATGCGCGGCGCGGTAGCGGCAAGCTTCTGATCAACGCTCGCTCCGAGAGCGTCACCGAGAAGCCGAGCTTCCGTGAGGCCTTCGCCGAGCGGCGCTGCCTCGTTCCGGCCGACGGCTTTTTCGAATGGCGGCGCAACGGTAGGGACCGACTGGCTTACCACTTCCATCGACCCGACCGTGGTGTCTTCTTCTTCGCTGGTCTGTGGCAGGCCGAGAGGGGCCACGACGAACCCGGCTACGTCGTGCTCACGACGCGCGCCAACGACGCCGTCGCCCATGTGCACGACCGCATGCCGGTGATCCTCGACGCCGATCGAGGCCGCACCTGGCTCGCCGAGGCGCCCGAGGCGGAGCTGTTGGAGCTGCTCGCGCCCCTGCCCGCCGTCGGGATCGAGAGCACGGCCGTCGGGCCGGGAGTGAACAAGGTCACTCTCGACGATCCGTCGCTCGTCGAGCCGGTGCGCCACGTCGAGAACCTGACGCTCTTCTGACCGCGGACGCTGCGGCGAGCGAAGATCAGCCGTGGGGCCCGCGATGAAGCATGCGCTGGTGCCGCACGAAGTCGGTGAAGGTGCCCAGTTTCTCGACGGTGATCAGCCCCAGGAGCCCGTCGTCACTCTGCACGACCACCGGGCGCCCAGGTTCTTGCTGCAGCAGTCGAACCACCTCCGCCAACGGTGCGTCGGGAGGCACGGTGACGACCTCGCGATTCATCGCTTCCAGCACGGCGGCCTCGGCACCGTGCTCTGCGAGACCGCGCATCAGCGCCGCTCGGTCGAGCATGCCGGCGACTCGACCCCAGGCGTCGATGACCGGAAAGTCGCGCTGATGTGTGGCGAGGAACAGGCGACCGGCCCACTCCAGTGAGTCCTGCGGCGCGAGCCTTTCGAAGCGTGTGATGGCCGCTTCGCTGGCGCGGCGGCCCTTGAGGAGGGCCGCCGTGCGAATCACGGCCGACTCCTGCCCGGCACCGAAGAAGACGAGGAGCGCGAAGAGCAACAGGATGACGTTGAGCGAGCCGAGCTGCTCGCTCGGCACCACGATGGCGATGAGTGCGACGGCGACCGCCATCGACTGGCCGACGAAGGCAGCGACGCGCGTCGCCGACTCTTCCGACATGAAGAGCGTCATCAAACCGCGCAGAATCCGCCCGCCGTCCATGGGAAACGCAGGCAGCAGGTTGAGAGCGAAGAGCGCGACGTTCGACCAGAAGAGCGTGCCCAGAACGTACGACGCCTGGGAGCCCTCTGGATCGAGCGACAGAGACTCTCCCTGGACCGTCGAGATGATGAGCACGACGAGGGCCGCCAGAAGATTGACGAGGGGCCCGGCCGCCGCGATGCACAGCTCGAGACCTCCGCTCGGAGTGCCCGTGAGTCGCGCTCGGCCGCCGATCGGGTAGAGCACGATCTCTCTCGTCTTGACCCCGAGAAACTTGGCCGCGAGAGCGTGTCCGAGCTCGTGCAGAACGAGAGAAACGAAGAGCAGCAGGAGCATGAGCAGAGCCAGCCCCACCGACTGCCCGAGCGCCGCGGCGTAAAGAGCAACTCCCAAGATCACCAGGACGAAGCTGAAGTGCACTCGGACCGGAATCCCGAAGACCGAGGCGAGAAGGATCGAGCCGCCGCCTTCCTCCTTCACCTCAGCCCCCTCACCGCGGCTCTCTCAGCGATTCCGGTCCTCATGACGCGAGCACCTCCGCGAGCCGCTCGAGGCCTTCGCCCAGCGTTTCGGAACTGCAGGCGTAGGAGAGCCGCAGGGAGCGCTCGTCACCGAACGCTTCGCCAGGAACGACGACGACTCCCGCCTCCTCGAGAAAGACCTCCGCAAGCCCCGCGGCCGAGCCGAGGCCCCTCCGCTCCAAGGCCTCGCCGACGTCGGCAAAGATGTAGAAAGCTCCGCTCGGCCTCGAGCAGGTGATGCCAGGGAGACGCTGCAGGCCGTCCACCATCTGATCGCGCCGCCGACGGTACTCGCCGACGCGAGCGCGAACGGCGTCTTCCGGCTCCGCGAGGGCCTCGAGAGCGGCGTGCATGACGAACGTCGTGGGATTGGACGTCGCGTGGCTTTGCACCACACCCAGCTGAGCAATCAGCTCGCTCGGACCGGCAGCCCAGCCGAGTCGCCACCCCGTCATGGCCCAGGTCTTCGAAAACGAACCGACGACGACGACCGTCTCTGGGTAGCTTCCGGCCCACTGCGAGGCGCTGACGTGCTCTCCGTCGTAGACGTAGCACTCGTAGGTTTCATCGGAGATCAGAAGGATCTGGCGCTCAGCACAGGCTTCGACGAGCTGCTCCATTTCGACAGCGCTCATGCGAGCCCCCGTCGGGTTGCACGGCGAGTTCAGCAGCACGGCCCGCGTGCTGGGAGACATCCTCTCGATCAGCGGGCGCGCTCGAAGGGTGAAACCGTCGGCCCGCTCCATCGTCACGAGCTGCGCCTCTCCTCCCGCCAGGCGAACCTGCTCCGGCAGACTGACCCAGCAGGGCGATGGGATCAGCACCTCGTCCCCCTCGTCGAAGAGGACGAGAGCGAGCTCGAGCAGGGCCGCCTTGGCGCCGACCGTCGCGATCACGTGGTCACGCTCCCAGGGCGCACCGTATCGTGAGGCGAAACGACGCGCGATCTGCTCTCGCAGATCCGGTAGTCCTGCGACCGCCGTATACCGGGTCAGTCCAGCGTCGAGCGCTGAGTGCGCGGCTTTCTGGACCTTCGGGGGAGTGACGAAGTGAGGTTCGCCGGCGCCGAAGCCGACGAGCGAGCGGCCTTCGGCGCGAAGCTCATGCTCTCGCCGTGTGATGCGGCCCGTCGCCGACTCCCCGACTCGTGACATGCGGCGCGACAACTTCAACCCGGAACGGCCCTCAACATGAACTTCGAACGCAAGCCCAATCCGCGAAACGAAACGTCGGCTCGGACTCGGCAGTCTCGACGAGGAGGCAGCACCCGGCCACCAGCACGCCTTCGGGCGGTATCATCGCAGATGATGAAGCGACTCAACCTCCCGAATTCTCAGGTCCCGGTGCTTCCTGCCCGGCGACCGTTCCCTCGACTCATGGCCGTTCTGCTGACGGCACTGCTGCTCTCGGCCGCATCCGCGTCGGCGCAGCGGAACCGCGCGCCCAAGGCGACCTTCGAAGCCGTCGTCGAGCGCTTCGCCTATGCCCCCGGGGAAGTCGCGCGCGTCGCGGCACGCGTCAAGGTCGACGAAGGCTGGCATCTACAGAGCACCAAGCCTTCCCTGGAGTACCTGATTCCGACCGAGCTCTCGGTCCTCCCGACGCCCGACCCCGAGACACCCTGGCCGCCGGTCCGCGTCTCGTTCCCCCCGGACAAGCCGTACCAGGCGAGCTTCGAGGCGGAGCCTCTGCTCGTCTACGAAGGCGAGTTCGACATCGTCGCCGAGGTGCCGCTCCCTCACGACCTGCCGCTCGGCACGGTGGACCTGGCCGTCGAGCTGGCCTTCCAGGCCTGTGACGACCGCGTCTGTGTCGCGCCGACGAGCACCGAGCAGACGATCCAGCTGACGCTGGCCGAGACCTCGGGCGCAATCGACGAGTCGGTCGCCGAAGCCTTCGCAGATCCGGGAGCAAACAACGACTCGGCGCCGACGCAGCAGACGTCACTGCCGCTGATTCTCGCCTTCGGTGTCCTCGGCGGCCTGATCCTCAACGCCATGCCCTGCGTCTTGCCGATCCTCTCACTGAAAGTCGTCGGCATGGTGAAGGCTGCGAGCGGCGGTCGCGCCGAAGTCACCTCCGCCGCGTTGGCGACGACAGCAGGCATCTTCGCTTCGTTCCTGGCCTTGGCGGCGATCGCCATCGGTGCCAAGTCGGCAGGTCAGATCGTCGGTTGGGGCATCCAGTTTCAGAACCCCGGCTTCGTCACCTTCCTGCTCATCGTGCTCGTCCTCTTCTGTCTCAACCTGTGGGGACTCTTCGAAATCCCGCTGCCGCGCTTCGCCGCGCAGCTGGGCACCGCGCGTCAGTCGGGCGGCCTCGCCGGTCACTTCAGCTCTGGCCTCTTCGCCACCCTGATGGCGACTCCCTGCTCGGCTCCCTTTCTCGGCAGCGCGGTCGGCTTCGCCCTCTCGCAGTCGGCCCTGACCATCCTGATGGTCTTCGCGGCCATTGCGCTGGGCATGTCGATCCCGTACCTGCTCCTGGCGCTGACGCCTTCGGCGGTGTCGTGGCTTCCGAAGCCCGGCGTGTGGATGGACCACATGAAGGGATTCCTCGGCTTCCTGCTCGCGGGCACCGCGATCTGGCTCTTCTACGTTCTCGCCGCACAGGTGAGTCCGGAGCGCCTGGCCGGCATTCAAGTGGGCTTGCTTGCGCTCGCGCTCTTCTGCTGGATGAAGCTCAAGACGACCGCAGCACTCGCCGGCCGCCTCGCCGTCGTTGGACTGCTGCTCAGCGTGGTGGGCACTCTCGCCTGGTCTTTCACGGCGACTGGCGGTGCAGCCGCAAAGCGCGAGATCGTCCAGAAGATCGCCTGGACCGACTTCGACGCCGAGGAGGCCATGAGCCTGGCGAACGACGGCACCCTGGTCTTCGTCGACGTCACCGCCGACTGGTGCGCCACCTGCAAAGTCAACGAGCGTCTTGTCCTCGAGACCGACGAAACGGAAGAGCTCTTCTCCGAGCACCAGGTCGTCGCGATGAAGGCGGACTGGACCAACCGCGACGACGTCATCGCCCAGTACCTCGCCGATTTCGGCCGCTACGCCATACCGTTCTACGTGCTCTATCGACCGGGCCAGGAGCCGCACGTCTTCGGCGAGCTGCTTACTCGGGGCGGTCTGCGCGAGGTCGTCGAGGCTTCTGCGGCAGCGCCGATCGCGACCGCCGATCTGGCTCGCTGACGTCCGCGCGCGAGCGTTCACGCCGCCGCTCGAGGTCGGCCATGCGCTCGGCCAGCTCGGCTTCGAAGCCGTGACCGCTCGGCTCGTAGAACTTCGTCCCGGCGAGACCATCGGGCAGGCACTGTAGGCCGCCGACACCCTCCTCCAGATCGGGTGCGTATCGATAACCGCTGCCGTAGTCGAGCTCTTTCATCAGATCGGTCGGAGCGTTGCGAATCTGCAGCGGCACCGGGTCTGCCGGCCGCTCTCGAATCGCACGACGCACCTCCTTCTCGGCGCGGTAGATGCCGATGCTCTTTGGGGCGAGGGCGAGATAGACCGCCACCTGCACGAGCGCCAGGTCGCCTTCCGGGGAACCGAGTCGAAGGTAAGCGTCCCATCCGGCGAGCGCCTGCGGCAAGGCCGCAGGATCGGCCAAACCGACGTCCTCGCTGGCGAAGCGAACGAGCCGCCGGGCGACGTAGCGCGGATCCTCGCCGGCTTCGAGCATGCGCAGCAGCCAGTACACCGACGCGTCGGCATCGCTCTCGCGCAGCGACTTGTGCAGAGCCGAGATGAGGTTGAAATGCTCCTCGCCCGACTTGTCGTAGACGAGAACCTTGCGCTGGGCGCTGCGGGCCACCGCCTCGGCCGTTACGGTTCCCCCTCCGACATCTGCGACGACGGTCTCGAGCAGATTCAAGACTCTGCGAGCGTCGCCTGACCCAAGTTGAGCGATCGACTGGAGCGCCTCATCCTCGACTTCGAGTCCTGCCACACCCAGGCCGCGTTCCGGGTCCCGGAGCGCTCGTCGGAGCACCTCCAGGAGATCGTCTTGTTGAAGCGGTTCCAGAACCACGACGCGACAGCGTGAGAGCAGCGCCGAGTTCAGCTCGAACGAGGGGTTTTCCGTCGTCGCGCCGACGAGCACCACCGTACCGGCTTCGACGTACGGCAGGAAGGCGTCCTGCTGGGCCTTGTTGAAGCGGTGAATCTCGTCGACGAAGAGCAGCACGCGACGCCCGCCGCCTCCAAGCTTCTCGGCCTTGGACATGACGTCCTTGATCTCCCGGATTCCGGAAACCACCGCCGAAAACGGAAGGAAATGCGAGTGAGTCTCGCGGGCAATGATGCGGGCAAGAGTCGTCTTGCCCGTGCCCGGAGGACCCCAGAAGATCAGCGAGGGAACGCGGTCCTCGCGGATCGCACGCGCCAGAAAGCCGTCCTCTCCGAGAATCTCGGACTGTCCGACGACTTCTTCCAGACGACGCGGTCGCATCCGTTCCGGAAGCGGAGCCGCGGCATCGGCGGCTGGGCTCGACGCGGGATGCTCCGAGGACGGCTCGCGAGCGTCGTCCGAGAGCAGGCTTCGCTGCCGGTGATCGCTCACGACCGAGATCCGAAAAGGGGCAGTGAGCTCAGAGGCGAGCCCATTCGATGTCGCCTCCACCCTCGGCCGCTTGAAAGACCTCGGCGAGCGGTCGCACGACCGCGCCGGCATCGAAGTCGAGGCACAGATCCTGAGAGTCGAGCACGCCCGGAGTGCCTTCGTCGGCGTGCAGAAAGACCCACCGCGAACCGACACGCAACAGATCGCCGGCTTGAAAGTCTTCGAATGCGAGCCCCGCACTGAGGTCGACGAGACGCCACTCCAACGCCTCGTAGCTGAGGCCACGCCCCGCCAGCGTGTCGCGCAGCAGCGCCAGGCGCGAGAACGCGATGTCCGCCTCCCAGAGCTCCGTGATGCGCGCCGTCAGCTCGGCGTCCGGCTGCTCCGGCGGCTCGATCTGGGTCAGGCCGAAGACGCTCGACGGCAGCGCTGCGGGCGCCGGAAGAGTCGCCACCACGGCGGGGAAATCGCTGCCCTTGGCCAGGACCTCTTCGGGACCGGACGACTTGAGCCTCTGATCGGGAACGATCGCGCCTCGCTCCTTGGAGATCTCGATCCACACCTGGTAGCGCTGCGTTCCGAACTGCCGCTGCGCATCGAAGCCCTCGATCTGATCGGCACCGTGCGTCTCGAGCGACCCGGCCACCGCCCAGGCTCTTCCCCACTCCGGCCGGGAGAACTCCTGAAGCCCGAAGCGTTCGAGCTTGGCGTCGCCAGCGAGCGGCAGGTAGGGCACGTTGCCCTCGACCGAGAACCAGAGCACCTGCGCGATGCTCGGCTGGTCCCAAGGGCGTACCGTCTCTCCAGACACCACCGTCCCGTCCGGGAGAACGACCGACCCGGCTTCGGTGTACCAGACCGACGAACCGTCCTTCGCCTCGGCCTGCAAGACGGCGTGCAGCCTGAAGGGCGTTCCGGCCCCGATCTCCTGAAGGCCGATCCGAGCCTCACCCGAACCGGCGACTTCGATGCCGACAAAGGCAGCGACCGGCGCCGGTCTGGCCGCCTCCTCCCTCTCTGGAAGCCACCAGAGCAGAACTCCGGCGGCGCCGGCGATGACCAGCACAAAGAGGCTGACGAGCGTTCGACTACTCACGCCTGCATCCTACCCGCTCGTCCGCAAGCCCGCGGTTCGGCGGACACTCAGGCCTGCAGCGCAGCGATCCTGGAGCTGACGTCGCGGTAGTCGGCAGAGAGCGCCGCTAGATCGCTGAAGGTGCTCAGCGCCGACTCGGGTTCGCCCATGTCCTCGTACGCCGTGCCCAGGTCGTAGAGCATTCCGAGTTTCTGTTCCTCCGGCAGGCCGTCTTCGGCGAGAGCCTTGAGGTACCACTTCACGGCAAGGTCGGGCAGCCCCTTGTCCCGGAAACAGAGACCGAGCATGGCGCAGGAGTCCACGAGGTAGCGCGAGTCCCGGGCCGAGATCTGGAACTCTCCGATCGCCTCGTCGAGCAGCATCATTTCTCGGTAGGCGATACCGAGGTTGTAGTGCGTGTCGGAATCTTCGTCCGAGATGTTCTCGGAGACTCCGCGCTTGAAGCCCTCGACGATGTCATCGAGCGACTGGTCGCCCTCGCTCGGCAGATCGACCGTCTCGTCGACCTCGGGCTCAGGCTCATCGATCTCACCCTCGAGCGCCGCCGCCAGATCGAAAAACTCCTTCTCGTCGTCGAACAGCTTGTCCGACGTCTCGGGCGCGTTGTCGAGCCAGTCCGTCGAAGGTTCGAGCTCGGCGAGCGGTTCCTCGCCGAGACTCTCCTCCGCAGGCTGGACCTCTGCGGAAGCCTCCTCGACGGGCGCTGCCTCGGCAGGCTCCGGATCGAGAGGCGGTAGCGGCTCTGCTTCGAGCTCCGACGATTCGTCCGCGTCGAGATCGAGCTCCGGCTCGGACTCCGGCGACTCCGAAGGCCGCAGCGATTCGGCCTCGGGCAGCGGATCCAGCGCCGTCGGCTCGAGAGCCGGCTCCTGCGACGGCGGCGCCGATTCGCGTGCGTCCGCGAACTCTTCGAGCTGAGCTTCGATCTCGTCCACGTCCTGAACCGGCGTCTCCAGCACGGGCGGAGGTGGTTCGACCAGTGTCGGCGCAGGCTCGTCGTCGGCCAGATCGGCCAGCAGCTCGCCAGGATCGATGTCCTCGTCGAGATCGAGCTCGAGCAAGCCTTCGTCCGAGTCACCGGAGAGCGAGAACTCTTCCGGAGCATCGATCATGTCCGCGGGAGGAGTCACCGGTTCGACGGGCTCTGGAAGGTCTTCCGCCTCGGTCGCAGGCACGGGCGGAGGCTCGGCGGGTGCTTCGGCTATCGGGGCCAGAATCGCGTCCGCTTCGAAGCGATACCCAGCCCCAGCGAGCGTCGTCTGCACGGCGTTCCAAGCGTCCGGCTCCGAGAGTTCGTTCGACTTCACCCAGAGACTCGTCGCCAGGCTCAGAACGCGGTCCTCTTCGCCTCGTTCGACCAGAACGGGGATCAGACGGCGAAGTGCCTCGGCATGATCCGGAGTCGCTTCGAGAAGTTCCTCGAGTCGCTCGACTCCCTTGTCGGTCAAGCCGTACTTGAAGAAGACGTCCGCTTCGGACAGGAGTTCCGCCTCGCGCGACGGCTTCTCCACCGCGACCGGCGGGGCCGCCGGCTCGAGCGGAGCGGGTTCCGCGACGGCCGGTTCGATCGCCGCAGCTTCCTCTTCGATCTCGAGCGGCTGATCCCCGTCGAAATCGAGATCCAGCTCGAGTTCGAACTCCGGTTCTTCCAGCTCCGGCTCCGGCTGAAAGGTCCACTCGCCGGAGACAGGATCGCGCTGAGCTCGCTCCGAGAGCGTCGGCTGCGGTGCTTCAGGCTCCGCTGCAGGCTCGGGGTCCGAAAAGGACTCGGCGACGAGCGAGTGGCTCGCCGAGTCGGTGAGCGAGGGAAGCGGCTCTTCGACGTCGAGATCGAGCTCGAGAGCGTGCTCGCCGGTCGCCGAGAGGTCGTCCTCGGGAAGAGCAGCCGCGGGCTCGTCCGCCGGAGGCGCGGGAGCCGGTTCGGGCTCGGCAGCCGAAGCTTCGGAGATCAGGGAGCGCAGCGACGCCGCCTCGGCGTTCAACGACTCGCTGAGCTCGACCAGAGCGACAGCTTTGTCTTCGGCTCCGGAACCCTTGAGCGCGCTGACGGCCTCGGCAGCGAAAGCGAGGTCCGAAGGATCAACGCCGATCGCCCGTTCGTAGACCTGAAAGGCGTGGTCGACCTGCCCGTGCGAGAGCATCAGCGAGGCGATCGCACCGTAGGATCGGAGCGCTTCGCTCAGGCTGCCGTTCTCGCGGTGCAGGTCAGCGAGCTTCAGATGGTGCGAGGGGTTGTCGGGCTCCAGGTCGACGAGCTTTCGACTGACGTCGATGGCGGAGGTGGTGTCGCCCTCTCGCAGGTAGTGATCCGAGAGCTGGGAGTAGTGGTTCCTGGCGTCGTTCTTGAGTCCCTGACGCTGATACAGCTCCGCGAGCTTGCGATGGACCTCGATCTGCGTGGGCTCGATCCGGTGGATCTTCTTGTAGACCGCGATTGCCTTGACGTAGAAGCCATCGCCGGCGTACTTCTCCGCTGTTTTCGTGTAGAACGAAATCGCCTCTTCGTTCTTGCGCAAACGGACGTACAGGTCGCCGACGCGGTTGAGCGTCGTCGGGTCGTCTCCGGTCTTGCCGAGGAGTTTCTTGTACTCCTTGATCGCGCCTTCGATCTTGCCTTTGGCGACGAGCTTCTCAGCCGTCTGCTGGCTGTCGCGACGGAACAGGGACATCAGGCAGCTCCTCTCTCGGCGGGAGCCGTGCGCGGCAGCACCGAACGAAACGTCAGCCGGTGTACGGGCGTCGGGCCGAGCAGCTCCAACGCCTCGCGATGGCGGCGCGCGCCGTAGCCTTTGTTATCCGCGAAACCGTAACCCGGGTAACGATCCTCGAGATCGTCCATCAGCCGGTCGCGCTGCGTCTTGGCGACGATCGAAGCTGCCGCGATCGCAAACGAGAACGAGTCGCCACGGATCACCGGCATCGAGGGATACGGAAGCCCTTTCAGCGCCACCGCATCCAGCAATACCGCGTCCGGGCGCGTCGCCAGACCCTCGATCGACTCGCGCATGGCCATGCGAGTGGCCTCGAGGATGTTGACGCGATCAATCACGTCAGCCTCGATCGCCACCCAGTGCACGGCGACGGCGCGGCGCTCGATCTCGGTGGCGAGCCGCTCTCGCTGCGCTCGCTTGAGCTTCTTCGAGTCGTCGACACCGGGGAGCCAGAAACCCGGCTCGACGACCACCGCCGCCGCAACCACCGGTCCGGCCAGGCAGCCACGACCCGCCTCGTCGACCCCGGCCACCAGGCGCAAGCCGTCGGCAGCCATGAGGTCTTCGAGACCACGCAGCAGGCGCAGCCGATAGGCCTCGGCCATGAGTGCCACGAGAGCTTCGCCTGCTTCGGCCATGGCTTGAGTGGATGGGATCGTAAGAGAGCGAATCGGCAGATCTCGGCGGTGCGGTCAGTTGTTCGGGCGGTCCTCGCGCTTCTCTTCGATACGCGCGGCCTTACCGCGCAGCTTGCGCAGATAGTAGAGCTTCGCCCGGCGCACCTTGCCCCGGCGCATCACCTCGATCTTGTCGACCACCGGTGAGTGCAGCGGAAAGATGCGCTCGACGCCGATCTGGCCGGACATCTTGCGCACGGTGAAAGTCTCGCGCGTGCCGCTACCTTTGCGAGCGATGACGAGGCCCTGAAAAATCTGGATGCGCTCTTTGCTTCCCTCGATGACGCGCACGTGGACTTTGACCGTGTCGCCGGCGCGAAAATCGGGGCGGTCGTCGCGCAGCCAGGAAGCTTCCTGCTGTTCGACGATGTCGAGCTGTTCGTTGACAGTCATGATTACAGTTCCATTCTGAACGTGGTTTGAACGGGTTCGAGGCAGTCCTGCAGCGTTGGGCAACTGGCGTCCCGTGAGGGGTGCCATCGAGCAGAGTCCGTTGCGACGCTGAACCTGCCTCCGAAGCCTCTGCCCGGCCTCGGGGCCGGGTGCGGGCTGAACTCTGAATTATTTTCTTTCTGGGCCGTTGTTGCAAGCGCTGTCGGACTCTTCACGACGGCCGCCGCCCTCGCCGGAAAGCAGATCGGGCCTCTTCTGACGGGTTGCTGCGAGCGCTTGCTCGGCGCGCCATTTGGCGATGGCGCCGTGGTCGCCGGAGAGAAGCACCTCAGGGACTGCGAGTCCTTCGACGACCGGCGGTCTCGTGTAGTGCGGATAGTCCAGTAAACCCTCACGAAAGCTGTCGTTCTCGACCGACTGACGGAGACCGACGACGCCGGGTATCTGACGGGAAACCGCCTCGACGAGCACCATCGCCGGCAGCTCACCGCCCGAGAGAACGTAGTCGCCGATCGACACTTCGTCGTCGACGATGAGTTCGCGCACCCGCTCGTCAATCCCCTCATACCGGCCGCACAGCAGAATCAGGTGCTCCTCGGCAGCGAGCTCGCGGACGAACGCCTCGTCGAGGCGCCGTCCCTGTGGCGACATCAGCAGTCGCCTTGCGGAACCCGCGGCCGGCATCAAGTCGCGCACCGCAGCCAACCAGGGCGGAGCCGTCATGACCATGCCACCGCCGCCACCGTACGGCTCGTCGTCGACCGAGCGGTGCCTGTCCTGCGTGTAGGAGCGCAAATCGTGAGCGACGACGTCGAGCAGTCCCTTCTTGCGAGCCTTGCCGATCAGGCTCGCCTCGAGATAGCTGGCCAGAATCTCAGGGAAGATCGTCAGGACGTCGATGCGCACGACTCGTAGAGCCCTTTCGGTAGATCGGTCTTCATTCGGCCCGCTTCGGTATCGACCTCGAGCACGTAGGCCTTGACGAAAGGAACGAGCACGCGCTCCTCTCCTTCGTCCGTCGTACGCTCGACCTCGAGCAGCAGGCCGCCGCCATCTTCATGGACCTCGATCACCGTACCGATGACGCCGAGGGTCTCGTCGGTGCAGACGCAACCGACCAACTCGAAGAAGTAGTACTCGTCCGCCGGCGGCGGAGGCACCTCTTGGCGCGGAACGTACAGCTGCGCGCCCCGCAGAGGCTCAGCGGAGTCTCGATCAGAGACTCCCGCGAGACGCAGGATCACACGCTCTTTGTGCCGTCTCGACGTTTCGATCTGAACGCTGCGAGAACGTCCGTCCTGGCGCAGCATCAGCTCTGCGCCCTGAGCGAAGCGACGGGCGTTGTCACTGAAGACCTCGGCGACGACATCGCCGCGAACCCCGTGAGGCCTCACGATCTGCGCGACCAGAATCTCTGCGGGCAGCTCGCGAGACACGTCAATCTCCGCGACGCCGAACGCGCGGCGGCGGCCGTCAGGGCTCGACGACTTCGAGGTCGTAGTAGACGCCGCTGTCGGTGCCGCGCACCTCGAGCAGCGTGCGCAGGGCACGCACCGTGCGCCCCTGGCGGCCGATGACCCGACCGAGCTCTTCTTCCGCCACGGTGACGTTCAGGAGAACGGTGCCGCCGAGATCTTCCGTCTCGAGCTCAACCTGTTCGGGATCGTCGACGAGTGTCTTGACGACGTCGACCAGCTGATCGGCGACGTCCGCCATCAGGCTTCCGCCGTCGCTTCTTCAGCGACGTCGACGTTGTTCTTGCCGAGAAGACGCTGGACGGTCGGTGAGACCTGCGCACCCTGGCTCACCCAGTGCTGCACGCGGTCTTCCTTGATGTTGATGGCCTTTGGGTTACGGCGGGGATCGAAGTAGCCCAGCTCCTCGATCGCCGTCGACGAAGGGAACTTGCGGGAATCGGAGACGACGACCCGGTAGAAGGGTGCGTTCTTGGCGCCCATGCGGCGCAGTCGGATCTTGACCATGGTCAGGTGCCTTTCTTGAACTCGATCGGTGCGGATCGTGATCGATCGCGCGTCGGACAAAACTGTGAAAGCGGATGCGGGCGAGGCTCAGCTGCTTTTCCTCGGCACCCTGGAACTTTCGGGCCTTCGGGAGAGCGAGCCACCACACGAGGTGCCGCGAGCGAGCTTGGCTCTGTGACGGCGGCAATCCTAGATGGTACCACGCGTTCCAGAGGGCGGGAAGCCAGCGAGAGCTACATTCCCGGAAGCTGCGGACCACCGCCGCCGCCGAGAACGTCCTTCATCCAGTCACCCTTCATGCGCTTCATCATCTTGCGCATCTGCTTGTACTGACGCAGCAGCTGGTTCAACTCCTGTGGCTTGCGCCCGGAGCCCTTGAGGATGCGCTTTTTTCGGCTCGCGGTCAGCAGACCGGGCTTGGCGCGCTCGCGCGGCGTCATCGAGTTGATCAGCGCCTCCACCGCCACGAGGCGACTCTCGTCGATCCCTCCGGAGGTATCGAGGCCCTTGAACGGCCCCACCTTGGGGAGCAGATCGACGAGCTGAGAGAGCGGCCCCATCTTGCGCAGCTGGATCAGCTGGTCGCGCAGGTCCTCGAGCGTGAACTCTCGACGCGCAATGCGCTTGGCCAGGCGCTCGGCGTCGTCCTGATCGATCGCCTGCTCGGCCTTCTCGATGAGCGACAGTACGTCGCCCATGCCGATGATGCGCGAGGCCGTGCGGTCGGGCTGAAAGAGCTCGAGCTCCTCGGCCTTCTCACCGACGCCGACGAAGCGAATCGGAACGTCGGCCACGGTGCGGATCGACAGCGCGGCGCCGCCGCGGGAGTCGCCGTCGAGCTTGGTGAGAATGGCGCCCGTCAGGGGCAGCGCCTCACCGAAGTGCGCAGCACTCTGTACCGCATCCTGACCGGTCATCGAGTCGCAGACGAACAGGAGCTCCTGGGGCTTCGTCAGCGCCACGAGGCTCTTGAGCTCGTCCATCAGCGACTCGTCGATGTGGAGTCGACCGGCCGTATCGAAGAGGAGCACGTCGTGGCCGGCATTGCGGGCCTCGCCAAGTGCACGGGTCGCCAGCTCGTTGAGGGACTCGCCCTCGTTCACTCGAATCACCGGCGAGCCGACCGTCGCGCCGACCTGGGTCAGCTGCTCAGCGGCCGCAGCGCGCTGCAGATCACCGGCCACCAGAACCGGGTTGCGTCCGGCCTTGCGCAGACGCAGGGCCAGCTTGCCGACGGTCGTCGTCTTACCGGAGCCCTGCAGACCGCAGAGCATGAGGACTGCCGGGCTGCCTTTGAGCTCGAGCTCGCGGCCCGGCTCGCCCAGAAGCTCGACGAGCTCGTCGCGAACGATCTTGAGGACCTGCTGGTCGGGCGTGAGGCTGCTGAGGACGTCCTCGCCGAGCGCTTTCTCTTCGACGCGTTTGACGAACTCGCGCACCACCTTGAAGTGCACGTCCGCCTCGAGCAGCGCCAAGCGGATCTCGCGCATGGCGCGCTGGATGTCCTCGGTGCTGACGCGGCCGCCCGAGCGCAGCCGCTCGAAGGCTCCCTGCAGCTTCTCCTGAAGTCCCTGAAACACGGTCTACTCCTTCAAGCCCGCTAGCTCGACGTTTCTTCGGTGAGAACCTGCCGCCCAAACTTCGCGAAGTACTCGATACCCGAGTAGATCGTCAGGAAGAGAGCCACCCAGAGGGCGATCGGTGCCAGCAGGTGCAGCTCTCCCAGGTGACCGGAGACGATCAGAAGTGAGATCGCGACGATCTGACTGACGGTCTTCGCCTTCCCTGAGCCGCCGGCAGCGAGCACCACGTTCTGCGACGCCGCCAGACTGCGCAGCGCCGAGACAGCGAACTCCCGAGCTACGACGACGACCACAATCCACGCGGGCGCCAGACCGAGTCCGACGAGCGAAATGAACGCGGCCGAGGTCAGGATCTTGTCCGCCGCCGGATCGAGCAGTTTCCCTAGGTTGGTCACCTGGCTGCGGCGGCGCGCGATGAAGCCGTCGAGAAAGTCCGTCAGCGAGGCAAGCAGGAAGACGCCGAGACCGATGAACTCCTTGCCTTCGATCTCCGTCAGAAGGACGACGACCAGGAGCGGGACGAGCAGGATGCGGAAGATCGAGAGCAGATTCGGAAGGTTCAGCATGACGAGGCGGCGGTTCGCAAACCGCAGGTGGCTCAGTTGGTGACGAGCAAAATCTGGTTGTTGCCGTCGCGGCGCACCTGGACCGGTCGAGACTGACGTGCGCGCGGCGGACGGGACGAGCCGACTCTACCCTTCCAGCCGCTTCCGTCCATCAAGCGAAGCACTCGGTCGATGTAGCCCACCGTCTCGCGATAGGGAGGCACGCCGCCGTAACGCTGCACCGCACCAGGGCCAGCGTTGTAGCCCGCGAGCGCCAGGTCGACCTGACCGTCGAACTGATCGAGCATCCGACGCAGGTAGCGAGTACCACCGCGAACGTTCTGCTCGGGATCCCAAGGATCCGAAACGCCGAGTTCGCGGGCGGTCGACGGCATCAGCTGCATCAGCCCCATCGCACCCTTGGGCGACAGCGCACGGGGATCGAAGGAGGACTCCGCCTGAATCACGGCGCGCACGAGCGCGACGTCCAGATTCTGTTGCAGCGAGTAGCGTTCGATGAGGGACTGCAGAGCGGCGTTTGGTTTGCGCGGACGCACGACCGCACGGCGCACGCGCGGCGACGGATCGTTGCTCAGCACGAGCTCGCCGCGTGCATTGCGCTCCACCTTGATCTGCGCGAGCGCCGCGTCGGCGCTGACTCCGGCCAGCAGGAAGCCGGCGATCAAGGCGCTGGAAAGTCGGTTCATGGTCTGCCCTCCATCTGTTCGCTGACGGCGCCGCGCGCCGCTTCGAAGGCCGCAGAGAGGAGCTGCGGATCCTTGCCGCCGGCCTGCGCGAAGTCCTTGCGGCCGCCGCCGCTGCCACCCGCGGCCGCACCCATCGCCTTGGCGAGCAACCCGGCGTTCACCTGGCCCGTCAGATCCTCGGTGACGGCGGCGATCAGCGTCAGTCGCTCGCCGTCGCTCGTGCCGAGCACGACGACGCCGGAGCCGAGGCGGTTGCGCAGAACGTCTGCGAGGTTGCGCAGCTCGTTGGTCGGCGCCGGCGGGACCTCCTGCACGAGCACCTTGACGCCGCCGATGGACTCTTCGCTGCCGCCGTTGTCCCCGCCGGTCTCGCCCGACAGCATCTTCATGCGCAGCGACTGCAGCTCCTTCTCTGCCTCCTTGGAGCGCTCGCGCAGCGAGGCGATCTCAGCGGTCAGCCGCTCGGCGTCGACTCCAGCCTCTTGTTCGGCAGCCCGCAGCAGCCGTTCGCGCTCGCGTTGCCAGCTCTCGCCGAGCTCACCGCACAGAGCCTCGATGCGCCGGACACCGGAGGCGACACCGCGCTCGCTGACGATCACGAACGAGCCGATCTCGCCTGTGTTGCCGACGTGGCAGCCGCCGCAGAGCTCCAGGCTGAAGCCCGGCACCTCTACCGTGCGCACCTCGTCGCCGTACTTCTCGCCGAAGAGGGCCATCGCCCCGCGCGACACGGCATCGTCGTAGGACTCCTCGGCGATGCCGATCGGCACCGCTTCACGAATCCAGTGACTCACCTCGCGGGTGACGTCGAGCTGCTCATCTTCCGTCACCGGAGCCGAGTGTGTGAAGTCGAAACGCAGGCGTTCCGGGTGCACCAGCGAACCTGCCTGACGCACGTTGTCGCCAACGACGTTGCGCAGCGCCGCGTGCAGCAGATGCGTCGCCGTGTGGTGACGCTCGGTGTGCTTGCGGCGGGCCGCATCGACCGCCTGATCGACCCTCGTGCCCACGGCGAGCTCACCCTCGGCGATCTCGAGCCAGTGCAGGAAGACGCCGGCGCCGGCCTTCTGCACGTCGGTGACGCGAGCTTCGCCACCCTGCCAGCGCAACGTGCCGACGTCAGCCACCTGGCCGCCCGACTCGGCGTAGAAGGCCGTCCGGTCGAAGGCGGCGACGCCGCGCTGGCCAGCCGTCAGATGCTCGGCCGTCTCCACGCCCTCGCCTTCGAGGCGAGCGAGCGCGGCGACGCTGGCGGACGCCTCGAGCCGGTCGTAGCCGACGAACTCCGTCGCCTCGGCTCCGGAGAGCAGCAGGGAGCGGATCTCCGCGACCTGACCCTGCCGGTCGGAGGTCGCATCTCGCGAGCGCCTCCGCTGGCCCTCGAGCGCCGTTTCGAAGCCGTCGCGGTCGACCCGCATCTGCTCTTCTTCCGCGATCTCTTCGAGAGTCTCGAGCGGCAGGCCGTAGGTGTCGTAGAGACGGAAGACCGCCTCACCGTCGAGGGTGTCGGTGCCCTTGGACTTGGCCTCTTCGATCGCTTCCTGCACGCGCTGAGCGCCGACTGCGAGAGTGTCGAGAAACTTGGTCTCCTCCGTCGACAGTACCGACTGCAGAGACTCCCGGGTCTCTCCCAGCTGAGGGTAGGCCTCACCCATGACGCCCTCGAGCGTCGGCACGAGAGACGCGAGAAAGGGCTCTTCGAGGCCGAGGCGCATGCCGTGACGCACGGCGCGGCGCAGGATGCGACGCAGGACGTAGCCGCGCCCCTCGTTGCCCGGGATGACGCCGTCGGCGACGAGAAAACTCACCGCCCGCAGGTGGTCGGCAATGACGCGCAGGGAGGTATCGCTCTCGCCCTTGGCGCCGTAGGTCGTGCCGGCAAGGCCCGCTGCCTGCTGCAGGATCGGCTGGAAGAGATCCGTGTCGTAGTTCGACGCCACTCCCTGCAGCGCGGCGCTGACGCGCTCGAGGCCGGAGCCGGTATCGATCGAGGGGCTGGGCAGCGGGTTCATCTTGCCGCTGGCGTCGCGATCGAACTGCATGAAGACCAGGTTCCAGATCTCCAGATAACGACCGCTCTTGTCGCCCTCGGTGAACGGCACCTTCGGCAGCTCGGGGCTGCGATCGATGAAGATCTCGCTACACGGACCGCACGGGCCGGTGTCGCCCATCGCCCAGAAGTTGTCGGCAGCGCCGCAGCGCACGATGCGCTCCGCCGGCAGGGTCGAGATCTTGCCCCAGAGCTCTTCGGCTTCGTCGTCCTCTTCGTAGACGGTCGCCCACAGGTGCTCCACCGGCAGGCCCCAGCCTTCGGTGACGAGTTCCCAGGCGAACTGGATCGCTTCGTCCTTGAAGTAGTCACCGAAAGAGAAATTGCCCAGCATCTCGAAGAAGGTGTGATGCCGCGGAGACGGTCCGACGTTCTCGAGATCGTTGTGCTTGCCCGAGACGCGCAGGCACTTCTGCGACGTCACCGCACGCGGATGCGGCGGCTGCTCCAGCCCGAGGAAGTAGTTCTTGAACTGCACCATGCCCGCGTTGGTGAACAGCAGCGTCGCGTCACCGTGCGGCACCAGAGGAGCGCTCGGCTCGTGACGGTGATCGCGGTCGGAAAAAAAGTCGATGAAGCTCTGGCGGATGTCTTTGCTGAGCATGATGGGCGGACCCGGAGAGAGTGTGAAGGCGTGTGGGATTCTTGCGGGGGTCGGAGAGGCCTCGAAGCTCCGTTTGGCCCCTGGGGAGCGGCGATCAGAAGGCTTCGTCCTCACTCTGACCGCGACGATCGAGAACGGTCAGAATAACATGCGGACTGAAGCCCTTGCCGCTCAGATGACGCGCGATCGAGTCCCGATCGTCGCGCCGCCGGGCCGCCTTTTCCGCCGCTCGAAAAGCCCGCTCGAGCTCGCCGTCTTCGTCCTCTTCGAGGGCGTCCTGCAGAGCCTCACCACTGACGCCGCGCCGTCGCAGCTCGGCCTCGACCTTACGGCGTCCCCAGCCTCCCCGCGCCCGCTTGGCGCGAGCGAACTCCTGCGCGGTCTTGGCGTCGTCGAGATAGCCGAACTCCACGCACCGCTCGATCGCGGCGTCGATGTCGTCGGAGCTGTAGCTGCGCTTCTGCAGCTTGGCACGCAGCTCGAGTTCGAAGTGGCTGCGCAGCGACAGGAGCTTGACGGCGCGATCGAAGCAGCTCACCTCACTCACGCCGCGCTCCGAGTTCGCCGCGCCGTCAGCGCTCGACTTCCATCGAGTCGGCGAACGAATCGTCGAGAACGAGGTCGTCCTGACCACCCGGCACTCCGATCGCCTGGTCCATCTCTTCGCGAGCCACGTCCGCCGTCGATTGAACGCCCTCGAGCTTGAGCTTGAACTCGTCCGGGTTCGTCGCGCGCGACAGTGCATCCTCGAGAGTGATCAGACCGCCCTGGTAGAGAACGTAAAGCGACTGATCGAAGGTCTGCATGCGGTACTGACTCGAGCCGAGTGCGATCTGATCGCGGATGAACTTCGTCTTGTCCTTGTTCTCGATGCAGTCACGAATGTAGGGCGTGACGCGCATGATCTCCGCCGCCGGGACGCGGCCCATGCCGTCGGCACGCGGCAGCAGGCGCAGTGAGATGACCGCCTTGAGTACCTGTCCGAGCTGGATGCGGATCTGCTTCTGGTGGTGCGGCGGAAAGACGGAGATGATGCGGTTGATCGTCTCGGTGGCGTCGAGGGTGTGCAGCGTCGAGAAGACGAGGTGGCCCGTTTCGGCCGCGAGCAGAGCGGTCTCGATCGTCTCGAAGTCGCGCATCTCACCGACGAGGATGACGTCGGGGTCTTGACGCATGGCCGCGCGCAGCGCCATCGCGTAGCTGCGCGTGTCGACGTCGAGCTCGCGCTGGTTGACGATCGACTTCTTGTCGCGGTGCAGGTACTCGATCGGATCCTCGACCGTGACGATGTGCTCCGGCCGCCCGGCGTTGACGTGGTCGATCATTGCGGCGAGCGAGGTCGACTTACCGGAACCGGTGGTTCCCGTACACAGCACGAGACCGCGACGTTCCTCACAGATCTCCTCGAGTACCGGCGGCAGCATCAACTCGCGAATGCTCAGGATGCGCGCGGGAATGACTCGCATGACCAAGCCGACGGTGCCACGCTGCTGGAAAACGTTGCAACGAAAGCGTCCGAGTCCCGGCACCGAGTAGGCGACATCGAGGTCGAGATCCTCCTTGAAGCGCTGCTTCTGGCGGCCGTTCATCATCGAGAACGCCATCTGCACGGTGTCTTCCTGCATCAGGCGCTTGAGCTCGTTGAGCGGTCGCAGTTCACCGTCGATGCGCAGGACCGGAGAGCTGCCCACCTTGAGGTGCACATCGGAGGCCTTGTTCTCGACCGCGATCTTGAGGATGTCGTTGATGTTCATGGCGCTTTCCTCTGAAGAGGTTTGAGCTGATGGACTTGAATCAGAGTGGCTCGAAAAAGGGAGGTACCACCACCGTCTGCCCAACCCGACTGCCGAATTGTGTCAGTTGTTGCCGCTACCGAGAAGCAGACCAGCACCGACGACCGCCGCGGTTTCAGCCCGTAGAACGCGGGGTCCCAACCACAAAGGGTGGGCGCCTGCCTCGATGAGCTGATCTCGCTCCGCCGTCGTGAAGCCTCCTTCCGGACCAAGAAGCAAGAGCGGTGCCGGGACGCTCCGGATGCGTTCGGCGCAGTCGCCCGCGAGGTCGAGCGGAGACCGCGACATGTCCGGCGACTGTATGTCGAGCAGGACGGCAGAGGTCGACGCGACCGACTCGAGCAGGTCGGTCCACGAGGTCGCGCTGACTTCCGGCAGCCGGCTGCGGCCCGACTGCTCGAGCGCCGAGCGAGCAACTCGCCGAAGTCGCTCCATGGCTTGAGAGCGCAGCTCGCGCTGCGAACGTTCGCTGCTGAACCAGAGAAAACGATCGACGCCCAGCTCGGTCCCCTTCTCGACGATCCAGCTGGCGCGCTCCGGCCGGATCGCGGCAGCCGCCAAGGTCAGTCTCAGCTCGGACTCGAGAGCGGGGGCCGGATCGTCGAGAAGGACGACGGCCACGTCGCGCTCGACGCGATCGATGCGGCCGAAGCGAGCCGATCCTCGACCGTCGGTCACGCGCACACGTTCACCGACGCCGAAACGTCGAGCGCGAAAGAAGTGTCGGTAGGCGTCGCCGGTCACCTCGACGACGTCTCCCCGAGCGAGAGTCACACCCGGCACCAGCACCGTCGGCGTCACCGGTTGCTCTCCGCCGTCTCGTCTTCGACCAGCTCGGCGAGCTCCCAGTCCTGTTGGCGCATTTCGAAGCCGACCTCCAGCCCGTACCGCGTCCAACGCTTCAGCACGTCGTCTCGCTGACGCGTCAGGTATCCCGCCAACAGCAGACGGCCACCGGCACCGACGGCCCGGGCGAGCGCCTCCTCGGAGCCGGCGATCCGCTCGGGCAGAACGTTCACCAGGACGAGATCGAAGGTCGCATCGGTGGCGATCGAAGCCGTCGTTCCGCACCAGAAGTGCGGCATCTCGGTAGCGGCGAAGCCGTTGAGCCGGAGGTTGTCGCGCCCAACGAACGTCGACGCCACGTCGACGTCGAAGCCGACCGCCGACGAGGCGCCCAACCGCAAAGCCGCGAAGGACAGCACTCCAGTGCCCGAGCCCGCATCGAGCACGCTGCCCCCTTGGAGGTCGACTCTCTCGAGCGCACGGATCATGAGCTGCGTCGTTTCGTGAGTGCCCGTTCCGAAGGCGCGACGAGCCGGCAGTCGCAGCCACCAGCGCCGACCGCGCCGCTCGGACCACTCGTCGTTCGGATCCCGCGGATCGAGCAGGAAACGATCTCCGACGTCCAGGGGTTGAGCCTGTGCCCGGGCACCTGCCATCCAATCGCTCTCCGTGACCTCGCTGACCTCGCGAACTCGGGCCGGCCAAGAAGTCACGCGCGAGGTCACCGAGTCGAGATCGTCTTCGAACCAGAACTCGAGCAGCACCTGCTGCGCGCCGCGCGCCACCTCGCGCACGCCCAAGCACCTCTCGTCGGCGCTCGCCACGAGAACGTCTTCGGACTCCGTCGCCGCTTCGAGCAGAGCGCGGACGAAGATCTTTGCCACGACGAATCAGCCGAACAGGTCTTTGACCTTGCCCAGCACGCCCTTCTCGCGCGAGACCTCGTCTCCCGCCAACTCGGCCATTCGCTCGAGCAGCTCGAGCTCCTCTTCTGCGAGCTTCTTGCCGTTGGGCACTTCGAGGCCGATCTCGACGACGTGGTCGCCGAAGCCACGCCCGTCGAGCCGCGCGATGCCCTTGTTCTTCAATCGAAAGAGAGCTCCGATCTGCGTGCCGGCAGGAATCTCGAGTCGGTCTTCGCCGTGAATCGTCTCGACCGGCACCGTCGCACCGAGGACGGCCTGGGGATAGCTCACCGACACACGGTCGATGACGTCGGCGCCGTGGCGCTCGAAGCGTTCGTGCGGCTCGACGTGAAGCACGATGAAGAGATCGCCCTGGGGGCCGCCCTGCACGCCGTGCTCACCCTCTCCCGTCATGCGCAGTCGCGCTCCGGAATCGACGCCGGGGGGAATCTTGACCTGCACCTTGCGCTCGCGCTCGACGCGGCCTTCGCCGCGACACTCGGCACACGGGTTGCTGATCAGCGTTCCCGTGCCACCGCACTGCGGACAGGTTCGAGCGACGGTGAAGAAGCCCTGCTGAAAACGCACCTGACCCGCGCCCCGGCAGGTTGGACACGTTTCCGGGGCCGAACCTCCCTCGCCGCCGGTTCCTTCGCAGCTCTCGCAGGTCTCCAGCCGCGGGATACGCAGCGTCGGCTCGGATCCGAAAGCCGCTTCTTCGAACGACAAGCTCAGGTCGTAGCGCAGGTCGGCACCCGCGCGAGCACCGCCGCGGCCACGCCGTCGACCGCCACCGAAGGCGTCGCCGAAACCGAAGAGATCCCCGAGGATGTCGGAGAAGTCGGAGAAGGTCGACGGATCGAAGCCCCCGGCCCCGAAGCCGCCCGCTCCGCCCGGAGCCTGGTGCCCGAAACGGTCGTACTGCGCGCGCTTCCCTTCATCCGAAAGGACGGCGTAGGCCTCGGCGGCCTCCTTGAAGAGTTCTTCGGCCTCGGCGTCGTCGGGGTTCTTGTCGGGGTGATACTTGAGCGCGAGCTTTCGGTAGGCCTTCTTGATCTCGCTCAGTTCGGCAGTGCGCTCGACGCCGAGCACCTCGTAGTAGTCGCGCTTGCTCAATGGAAGCTCCGCTCGGGACCGGGAAGAACTACTCGGTCGTCTGGTCGAGCATGAGATCGGAGAGCATCTGCGAGACTGAATTCAGGTCGAACATGGCGGCCTCCATGTCGACGCGATCCTCGTTGCTCAGCGCTCCTCGTGCCTGCGACATGACGTCCTTGACGCGGTTCTTCTTCTTCTCGCCCAACGCCTCGCCGAACTGCTCGAGCACGCGCTCGTTCGTGTAGATCATGCCTTCGAGCCGGTTCTTCAGGCGGCGGATCTCGCGGCGATCACGATCGGCGTTGGCGAATTCGTCCGCTTCCTTGACGAGTCGCTCGACCTCTTCCTGACTCAGCCCGCTGGCAGGGTTGATCTGAATCGTCTGCTGCTGATTGGTCGTCATGTCACGCGCCGAAACCGTGTGAATCGAGTTCGAGTCGATCGCGAAGGTGACTTCGATCTGCGGCACGCCCTTCGGCGCTGGCGGGATACCGACCAGCTCGATCTTGCCGAGCGAGCGGTTGTCGGAGGCGAGATCACGCTCACCCTGCAGCACGTGAATCTCGACCGTGTCCTGGTTGTCGACGACGGTCGTGAAGATCTGCGACATCTTCGTCGGAATCGTCGAGTTGCGCTCGATCAGCTTGGTGAACAGGCCACCCTGCGTCTCGATACCGAGCGACAGCGGGGTCACGTCGAGGAGAACGACGTCCTTGATGCTGCCCTGCAGGATGCCGCCCTGGATCGCCGCGCCCATCGCCACGACCTCATCGGGGTTGATCTCGCGGTTCGGCGGACGATCGAAGAGCTCCTCGACAGCGGCCATGACGAGCGGCATGCGGGTCTGCCCGCCGACGAGCAGGACTTCGTCGATGTCGCCCGGCTTGAGGCCCGCCTGTTCGAGCGCGTCGAGGCAGGGCCCCTTGGTGCGATCGACGAGGTCCGCGACGAGCTCTTCGAAGTGGTCGCGGCTGAGAGTGCGAGCGAGGTGTCGCGGCCCGCTCTCGTCGGCTGAGATGAACGGCAGGTTGACCGGTGCTTCTTCGTTGGCCGACAGCTCGCACTTGGCGCGCTCGGCGGCCTCCTTGAGGCGCTGCAGGGCCATGCGATCGCCGCGCAGATCGATGCTGGTCTCCTCTTCGAACTCCGCCACGAGCCAGTCCATGATGCGCCGGTCGAAATCCTCGCCGCCGAGGTCGGGATCACCGTTGGTCGCCTTGACTTCGAAGATGCCCTGCGAGAGCTCCATGATCGAGATGTCGAAGGTGCCGCCGCCGAGGTCGTAGACGGCGATGTTCTCCGAGCCGTCGCGACGGTCGAGGCCGTAGGCCAGCGCAGCCGCCGTCGGCTCGTTGATGATGCGCAGCACCTCGAGACCAGCGATGCGTCCGGCGTCCTTCGTCGCCTGGCGCTGCGAATCGTCGAAGTAGGCGGGCACCGTGATGATCGCCTCGTTGACCGACTCGTCGAGGACCTCCTCGGCGAAGCTGCGCAGCTCCTGGAGGATGATCGCGCTGATCTCCTCCGGAGAGTAGCTTCGGTCGCGAATCTGGATCTTGACGTCGCCGTTCGGCGAAGCCACGAGCGGGTAGGGCAGGTGCACGTCGAGCGCGCGCTGTACGTGCGGATCCTTGAACTTGCGGCCAATCAGTCGCTTGACGGCGAAGACCGTATTCTGCGGATTGGTGATCGCCTGGCGCTTGGCAATCTGACCGACGAGCCGGTCGCCGTCCTCGGCGAAGGCGACGATCGAGGCGGTCGTGCGGCTGCCCTCTCGGTTCGCGAGAACGCGCGGCGTCGACAATCCCTCGACAACTGCCACGCAGCTGTTCGTCGTGCCGAGATCGATTCCAAGAATCTTGCCCACTGGTTGCGCTCGCTCCTGCTCTCTGCGCCGGGCCTACGCCGGCTCCTCATTGCCACCTAACGGCATCGCCACCTTCACCATAGCGGGACGCAGCAGCCGCTCGTGCAGCACGTAGCCCGTCTGAAACTCCTCGACGACCGTCGGCGCGGAGATGCTGGCGTCGTCGACGCGGGCCACCGCTTCATGCAGGGCGGGATCGAACTCCTCGCCCTCGGCCGAGACCTTGGTCACCCCGAAACGCCCCAGGAGCTCCTGCATCTGCTTCAACGTCATCTCGACGCCGACCTTGAGATCCGACTCTTCGGAGGCGGCCGCGATGGCGCGCTCCAGGTTGTCGATGACTTCGAGGAACGCCCGCATCGGCTCGAAGAGTGCGTAGCGACCGACGTCCGCGCGCTCCTTTTCGGTGCGACGACGATAGTTCTCGTAGTCGGCCAGCGCGCGCAGGGCCCGCTCCTGCAGCTCTTTGTTCTCGATGCGCAGAGCTTCGAGCTCGTCGCCGCCGGCGGCATCGTCGGGGGGAGTCGGCTCGACGGGTGCTTCGGACTCGACGGCAGCTGCGGCCTCTGCGGCGGTTTCTAGGGGAACACCGCGAGACTCCACGGCCTCGACAGCCTCCCGGATGAGGTCTTCCGCAGAAGCGTCCTCGTCGGCCTCGAGATCGAGGTCGTAGGCTTCGGATTCAGGTTCGATCGTTTCGTCGTCAGTCATGGAAACAAGG
>JBCCLJ010000021.1:0-51261 GCA_039026915.1 Acidobacteriota bacterium | reverse complement strand
AGGACGGGGACCGGGCTGAGGCGTGAGCACAACGACGCACTCGAGTCGGTGCGCTCGGCGCTCAAGTAGCGCGCGGCGCGCAGCTCAAGAGAGCTTGCCGGGCTTCGTCAGCACGATGGCGCCACGCTTCGTGGCGACCAGCGTGTGCTCGTACTGCACCACCAAACTGCGATCGACCGTCTCGAGCGTCCACCCGTCCGGCATCTGACGCGAAGCGTCGGCCGTTCGCGACAGCATCGGCTCGACCGTGAAGACCATGCCTTCGGTAAGCCTGCGGGTGTCGCTCGGATCGTAGTAGCTGCGCACGTTCTTCGGCTCTTCGTGCAGCGAGCGCCCGATGCCGTGCCCGGTGAGGTCGCGGATGACGCGGTAGCCGTGACGGCGTGCCTCCTGCTCCATCGCTCGTCCGAGGCGCGCCAAACGGCGCTTGGTCTTCACCGCGCGGACACCGGCGCGGCAAGCTGCCTTGCCGGCCGCGCAGAGGGAAAGCACCTCTTCGCTCGCTTCGCCGACCGGAAAAGAGGCGCCCGTGTCGCCGTAGTAGCCGTCGAGCGATGCAGAGACGTCGATGTTGACGACGTCGCCGCTTGCGAGCTCGCGCGGACCTGGGATGCCGTGCGCCACCTCGTAGTTCACGCTGATGCAGGTCGCGCCCGGGAACTTGTAGACCGAGCGCGGGGCGGAGAGGGCGCCGTGCTCCTCGAGGTAGCGGTCACCGATCTGGTCGACTTCGAGCGTGGTGATGCCGGGCTCGAGATGACGAGCCATTTCCTGCACCGTGTTGGCGACGATCGTGCCGATGCGCTGCAGCGCCTCGAGCTGGGCCGGGGTGTCGATGGTCATGGCCGCAGTCTAAGGGACGAGCGAGCCGGAATCGACGCGGCGCTCAGAGGTCGTTGGCGGCCAAGGCGTCTTCACCGATCCCCGTGGGCTCGGCGAAGAAGTACGACCAGTCGACTTGATCTCCGCCCTGCTCCTTGGCGCGGTAGCAGGCCTCGTCGGCGGCCTTCAGCAGGGCGATCGGGAAGCCAATGTCCGCCGGATCGGGTATGCCGGAAGCGACACCGACGCTGAGCGTGATCCTCTCGTTGGGCTCATCTCCCCAGATAAGGCCCAGATCGAACACCTGCTGACGCAGCCGCTCGGCGAGATCGTACGCCGTTTCGAGCGTCACGCCCGGAAGCACGAGAACGAACTCGTCGCCGCCGAAGCGAACGGCGAGATCATGAGGGCGTCGAGCCATGCCGCGAACCGCCCGGGCGAGCTCTCGGATCGCTTTGTCTCCGGCCAGGTGTCCCTGGCGATCGTTGAAGCTCTTGAAGCTGTCCGCGTCGCACAGCAAGACGGCGACCGACGCTCCCTGCCGTGCCGACGAGCGGCACAGCAGACTCAGACCGTCGCGCAGCGTCGAGCGGTTCGCCAAGCCGGTCAGAGGATCGTGGTGTGCACGACGCGACAGCTCGCGATTGGCGATCTCGAGCTGCACGACGTCGCTGCGGCGGATGTGGTGAATCAGGAAGGAAAGGAAGAGCGCGATGAAGAGAGCGATGGAGTAGTGAGGCAGGAGCCCCCGGTCCTCAGCGCCCATGATGCCGACGCTCCACCAGATGAGGACCGTCGCCTCAGCCGCCAGGAGCCAATGGCGGTCGAAGAAGACGGCGCCGATGCCGACGACCAGAACGATGAAGTTCGTCGTCTGGACGAGATCCTGCGTGAGATGGATGTGCACGCCGCTGTTGGCGCCGGAGATGAGCACGACCGCCATGCCGAAGAGGTTCGACGTGCCAGGGATGAAAAAGCGGCTCTGCAGCAGGTAGCGGAGCGCCCCCAGCACGAGGGCCGAAGCGACCGCCACGCTTGCCATGACTCCCGAATAGGCTGGCTCCACGAGGGAAAAGTGCAGCGGAGCGAGCAGCAGGTAAAACACCGCAAGGGCGCCCGAAGCATGGGTGAGGCTCTGCCTCTGGCGCGCGTCGAAGCTCTTGCTCAGAGCCCGTTCGGCGGGGCGGTCACCGGTGCTGCGTCGCGAGGCGGCCAGCGTCTCCGAGATCTCCGCCAAGCTCATCGAGCCGGTGACGCCGTGCGCCGAGAAATCCTGACGCTGCAGCGGCCGTGGTTTGCTCGGGTTCATCATGGCTTGGTGGACAACTGCGCACTGAGCGCCTTTGCGTCGTTTGAAAGCAGCAATCTCGATGCCAGCGCAACTTCCCGAACGATCCGGTCGTTTCCGCGCGGAAAGAGAATCGTCGTCCTCACTTGTCCTACGGGGCGTCAGCGCGCCTCCAAAAACTCGTTTTCGAGAAGAACGAGGGAGAGTCCAACCAGAAGGACCGGGTCACGTTGCACAGACGACCCGAAAGCTTCGGCACATTCCGCCAAAGCTCGGCACGCTGTGGATCGTTGCGCCGGCGAGAGTGCGAGAATCGGGCGACCCACCCGATCCGCCTGCGGGGGAAACCGAGAATGCAGCTCGACCCCCGCCGGCGAAAGAGGAAACGGCTGTGACGACGAGCGGACACCAGAGCGGCGGCGGGCCGAGAACACCGCGCGACTTCCAGCTCGAAACCTATTTCAGCCGCTGGGAGTTCGAGGCCTCTCACCACCTCACGGCGTCCGACGCCGAATCCCGGACGCTCGAAGAGCTTCTGGCTCTCGGCTCGCAGGCCGAACGTGAGCGCTTTCAAGCTCTGCATCTCGCCTACATCCCGACCTGGGGCACCGACGAGCTTCGCGCGGCGATCGCCGACACCTACGCGCGCGTCGACTCGAGCGACGTGCTCACTTTCGCCGGAGCTGGCGAAGCGCTCTACTGGGCGATGCAGCTCTTCACCGGCCCCGGAGATCAGGTGATCGCGACCGTGCCGAACTACCAGTCGATCGAGTCGGTCCCTCTCGCCTCCGGCGTGCACGTCGTCGGCCTGCCGCTTTGGGACGGCGACGGCGGCGAACGCCAATGGACCTTCGACGTCGATCGCCTCGAGTCGCTACTGAACGAGCGCACGCGGATCGTCGCTCTGAACTTCCCGAACAACCCAACGGGATTCGTCCCGCCCCGCGAAGACTGGCTTCGCTGCCTCGAGCTCTGTCACGAGCGAGGCGTTCGCGTCGTCAGCGACGAGGTCTATCGCGGCGTCGAACTCGACGCGAGCAGGACGCTGCCGCAGGCTGCCGACGTGACGCCGTCGGCGATCAGCATCAACGTGCTCTCGAAGGCGTACGGTCTACCGGGTCTGCGCATCGGTTGGGTCGCCTGCCGCGACAGGGTCGTCCTCGGTCGCCTCGAGCGCGCCAAGCACTACACGAGCATCTGCAACGCGGCACCCGCCGAAGCGCTCGGTGCTCTAGCGCTTCGCCACCGCGAGGCGCTGCTCGAAGACACGCGATCCGTGCTGCGCACGAACGCGGCACCCGTCGCCGAGTTCATGGAAAGACACGGCGACCTGTTCGACTACGAGCCGCCGCTCGGCGGCTGCGTGGCGTACCCGAGGTACAAGGGACCGGACGGCGTCGAGACCTTCTGCCGTAGCGCCGTGGAAGAGCACGGCGTGCTGCTCCTGCCCGCGTCGATCTACGCGTCGGAGCTTCTCGAGGCGCCGGGCGACTGCTTCCGTATCGGGTTGGGGCGGCGCAACGTGCCGGAGTGCCTGGAGCGGTTGGACGAGCATCTGCGAGAACGGTGAGCAGGGCGGCGCCGCGCAGCCCCGTCGAGCACTGGGCCGCGGTCCGGTCCCACCAGTGGATGCGCAGCCTCCGCAAGCACGTTGTGGCCTCTCCGCTCCTGGGAGGACGCAAAAGGGGTCTCGCAGCCAGCCGAAGCCTCCAGGCAGCGTGGACGAAGCTCTCGGTGCGAGCGTGATCTCGGGCGCGGTCTTCACCACGCCCGAAATCGCCTAGCGCTTGATCGTAATCACCTGGGGGTAGGTGTAGGCCTCGAGGCCCTCCTTGCCGAACTCCGCGCCGAAGCCGGAGTGCTTGTGCCCACCGAAGGGCGCGAAGGGCGACAGGTGAAGGAACTCGTTGATCCACACGGTGCCGGTCTCGAGCTGCTCGGCGATCTCGAGTCCGACCTCCTCATCGGCGGACCAGACGGCGCCGGCGAGACCATAGTCGCTGTCGTTCGCCTTCGCGACGACTTCCTCGATCGTCTTGAACTTCATCAGCGGCAGCACGGGGCCGAACTGCTCTTCGCAAACGATGCGCGCGTCCTCGGGCGGGTTGTCGAGGAGGGTGATCGGCATGTGGTAGCCGCGCTGATCCGGTGCACGCTCACCGCCGGTGAGGAAGTTGAGGCCGCGCTCCTTGGCGTCGGCGACGAGACCTTCGACGCGGCGCAGCTGCCGCAGATTCTGGATCGGTCCAACGCCGGTTTCCGGATCGGTGCCGTCGCCGACCTTGACCTGCTCGGCGATCGCCTTCAAGGCCGCCGCCATCTCGTCGTAGATGTCCTCGTGAATGTAGACACGCTTCGCGGCGATGCAGATCTGGCCCGCGTTGGTGAAGCTCGACCAGAAGAGCTGCTGCGCCACCGCCGGCACGTCGACGTCGGGCATGACGATCGAAGCGTCGTTGCCGCCGAGCTCCAGGGTGATGCGCTTGAGGTCGTGCGCCGCGGACTCCATGACCTTCTTGCCGGTCGCAGAGGAGCCGGTGAAGCTGACCTTGGCCACCGCGGGATGCGACGTCATCAGCGGGCCGAGCTGATCGCCGCCGGTGATGATGTTGAGGACGCCGGCGGGAAAGACGTCGGCGATGAGCTCCGTGAGACGCAGGGTCGCGAGCGGCGTGAACGGCGACGGCTTCAACACCAGGGTGTTCCCGGTGAGCAGAGCCGGCCCCAGCTTCTGGACGGCCATGAGCACCGGGAAGTTCCACGGCACGATGCCTGCGACGACCCCGAGAGGAACGCGGCGCAGGCGGCTGAGGCGCTCTTCGCTGTCTTCGATGATCTGATCCTCGACCGTCTGAGAAACAGCACCGCGCAGCCAGAGAGCGGACATGCCGACCTCGCCCATCGCCTGTTCGAGCGGCTTGCCCTGCTCGGAGGTCAGGAGCGCGCCGAGCTCCTCGACATTCTCCTCGATGACGTCGGCGACCTTCATCAGCGCGGCGCGACGCGTCTCGACGTCGACCTTGCGCCAGCTCTTGAAGGCCTCTGACGCGGCGGCCATGGCCCGATCGAGCTCTTCGGCACCGCAGTCGGGGACGAGCGCGAGAACGCTCTCGTCGGCCGGATTGACGACCTCCAGCGTCGCTGCGGCTTCGACGAGCTCTCCAGCGATCAGGTTGCGATACGTCGTCTCGGACACTTGGGGGGAAACAGTCATCGATTCTCTCCAGGGGAAGACCAGCGCGACCGGGCAAGCGGGCGCGCGCAGTGTGCTCGGAAGTTCTCGACGGCCATCGTATCGAGAATCAAAACAGCGATTCGTCACCGCACTGCCAGGACGGCCCCGCGCGGAAAGGCCGGTACTCACTGGCCCGGGAGGGCCTTAGCGACTTTCTAGGCGCACCTTAGGAACCGAGTCTTTGGCTTCCGGCGTCCCTCCACCCAACTCCGGCCCAGCTGGGCCTTCACTCCGAGTCTGGGAGGTACGCTTCATGACCCTCACGATCCTCTTGCTGCTGCTCTGCCCGGCGTTCACGACCGAGACCGACCTCGGGCCAGATCGCTCTCCCCCACCGTCTCGCTTGGAGGTCTTTGCACCGCGCGAGCGCTCGAAGCTTCGCAGCGCACTCGAGCTGGCCCGCGAAGAGCTCACCGAGAACGAGCGCTGCGCCGATCTCTTCGACGAGCTGAGCGACGACGGCGCGACGCTTCTCGCTCAGGCGCGCCTCGCACGCCCCGCGACGCTTCTCGAAAGGAAGCTCTGCGCTCGCAACGTCGCTCTGTTCACCACGATCGGAGGTCGCCAGATCAGCGTCTGCCGCAGCGCCTTCCAGCTCGAGCGCAGAACGTTGGCCACGCTGCTCGTCCACGAAGCGATGCACTTGGGCGGCCAGCCCGAGTCTCCCGCGGTCGAGGGCGCTCCGACGTCGCGCGAATTGACGCTCCGCGTCCGCAAGGCGTGCTCCTTCTGAGGGCGGCCGAGCGCTCGCCAGAACCTTGGCACCTGACGGAGCGTAGTTCCCTGCAGGAGTATGACGTGAGGAACGACTTCCAGAACTGCAGCGCCTATCGCGTCGGCGAATGGACGGTCAGGCCGCCCCTCCACCGCCTCGAGGGACCGAACGGCGAGCGCACCGTCGAGCCGAAGCTCCTGCTGATCCTCGCCAGCCTCGCCAACGCCCAGGGTGATGTGGTGAGCAAGGAGACGCTGGTCGAGGAAGTCTGGGAAAGCCATCACGTCGCCGAGTCGGCTCTCACCCGAGGCGTCTCGGAGCTGCGCCGCGCGCTCGGAGACGACGCGCAGCATCCGCGCTTCATCGAGACGATCCCACGCTCGGGCTATCGGCTTCTGGCACCAGCCAGACTGCTCGACGAGACGCCCGGCTCCGCGCCCCGCAAGATCAACGTCGGGCTCGCCAGCGCTCTCTTCGCCGCGCTCGTCGTGTCGATCGTCGCCGTCTCGATCGCGTGGAGCGACCGCACGCCGAACGGAGACTTTCTCGAAGAGGCTCCGCCGTTGCCAGCGGTCCGGCTGGCTCAGATCACCGCCGTAGCCGGGCCCGAGGCGTTCTCCGACTACTCGCCGGACGGTTCGCGACTCGTCTACAGCGCCCTCGTCGACGGCTCCTTCGAGCTCTTCCTGAGCCAGCTGACTCCGGGAACCGATGCTCTGCAATTGACCGAAGACGGGCAGCAGAACGTGCAGGCGCGATGGTCTCCCGACGGCCGGTGGATCGCCTTCCATTCGATGGGCCGCGACGGTATCTGGCTCCTGCCGGCGCTCGGCGGCGAGCCGCGACGCCTCGCCACGTTCGGCAGCGCTCCGGTCTGGCTTCCCGACTCTCGAGCCGTCGTCTTCCAGAGCAGCTCCAAGGTCGACCTCAACAGCCTCAGCGGTGGCGCGCTACCGCCCTCCATCCTGTGGCTTGCCGACCTCGACGGCGGCGATCCGATTCCGCTGACCGAGCAGAACGTCCCGCCCGGTGGTCACGGCACGGCCTTCGTCAGCCACACGACACAGCGCATCGGTTTCGGCGCCGGGGACTACCAGACGGCCGCGCTCTACACGATGAAGCTCGACGGCAGCGATCTGCGCGTCGTTTCGGGCGCGCCGAGAGGCACGGCGACCTTCGCAGCGGACGACTCCGCGATTTACTCGACCGGCGGCTACAACGGAGAGAACTGGCTCTGGCGGACGCCCCTGTCGCCGACGGGTGAGGCTCTCGGACCGCCGCAGCGGCTGCTGCGCGGTGACTTCCGCTTCCTCGACGCCTCGCCGCAGGGCGATCGGCTGATCGCGACGTCGATGAGCCAACAGTCACATCTCTACCGGCTCGATCTCGGCGCGGACGGCGAAGAGACGGCACTCACGCACGGAACCAACTACCGCGATACGAATCCCGTGGTGTCGCCGGACGGTCTCCAGGTCGCCTATCGCCATCGCCGCCTCGGGCAGCGCGATCAGATCTGGCTCGTCGGCCTGAACGGCGAGGGCAACGCTCAGCTCACACTCGACCCGCGCGTCTCGGCGCACTTCCCCACCTGGACCGTGGACGGTCGCGGAATCTACTTCCAGAGCGTCGGTTCCGAGTCGAAGCAGATCGTGCGCTTCGACCTCGAGAGCCGGACCGCCGAGACGTGGCGAGAGGTCCCCGTCGCCTGGAAGAGCCTGCGCCTCTCCGACGACGGCCAGCGCTTCAGCTTTCATACCGTCTCCGCGAACGGCTCCAACAACGTCTTCTTCGCCGACCCGGAGACGATGCAAGAGCGCCAGATGACCTTCGCGGAGCCCTTTGCGGGCTTTCCGCTGCTGTCGCCGGACGGATCCCTTCTCGCCTACGAAGTCGGCGAAGCGGGCGCTCTTCAGATCGTCGTGCGCAACCTCGAGACCGGCGAGGAGCAGCAGCTGACCGACGAAGGAGACAACTGGCCCGGCAGCTTCCTCGACGAACGCACGCTAGCCATCGTCGCGCAGAGGCGCGGTCTCTGGAATCTCTTCACCATCGACGTTCTGACCGGACGAGAGGTGCAGGTGACGCGGAACTCGTCGCCGGCGGTCTACTACCGCAATCCCGACTCCTCTCCGGACGGAAAGCTCCTCGTCTTCGAGCGGGGACTCCTCGACAGCGATCTCTGGGAGATCGTCTTCGACGGCTGAGGCCTTCAGTCGATCTCGGAGTTGTCCGAGTCGACCGGGCGCTGCGTCATTTCGAGGTGCAAAGCGCCGCCCTGCGAGTAGGGATGTGCCTCGAGCACCCCGATATCGAGCTCGATGCCGAGACCGGGTCGGGCGGGCGGCAGCATGTAGCCGCTCTCCCAGGTCAGCCGTTGGCGCAGGACGTCGTCGTGAAAGGCCGTCTGGATCGTCTCGAGAATCAGGAAGTTCGGCAGCGAGAAGCCCAGGTGCGTTGCCGCCGCGTGCGCGACCGGGCCGCAGTAGATGTGCGGCGCGATCTGCGCGTTGTAGAGCTCGGCCAGCGCCGCGATCTTCTGGGTCTCCCACAGACCGCCGCTGCGTCCGACGTTGGGCTGGAGAATGGAAGCGCCCGCCTCGAGTGCGGCGTGAAACTCGCGCCGCGTCGTCAGACGCTCACCGGTCGCGATGGGAACCGTCGTCGAGGCGGCAACGCGCCGCAGAGCGCCGATCTGATCGGGAGGGCAGGGCTCCTCGAACCAGAGGGGATCGTAGGGCTCGAGCCGGCGCGCGAGGCGAATGGCCGACGAGGTCGTCATCTGCCCGTGCGTTCCGAAGAGAAGGTCGGCGCGCGTGCCCACGGCGTCGCGCAGCGCGCGCACGTTGGCCTCGGAGCGATCGAGCTCGTCGAGCGACAGCTCGCGCCCTCCCTGCACCGCGTAGGGGCCCGTCGGGTCCTGCTTGACCGCCGTGAAACCGAGGTCGACGTAGCGACGCGCCGCCTGCGCGGCGGCTTCGGGATCGTGGTAGACGTCGCCCTCGTCCTCGCCTGGGAAGGCCTCCGGCCAGACGCTCTTCGGGTAGAGATAGGTGTAGGTGCGCAGCCGCTCGTGAAAGCGCCCGCCGAGTAGCTGCACGACCGGCACGTCGTGCGCCTTGCCCAGGATGTCCCAGAGTGCGATCTCGAGGCCGCTGAAGGCGCCCATCAGACTGAGGTCGGGCCTCTGCGTGAAGCCGGCCGAGTACACCCGGCGAAAGAGCGTCTCGACCCGGTGCGGATCGACACCGACGAAGTAGCGTTCGAACACGTCCTCGACCATGCGCGCCGCTACGTCGCCGGCGAAGGGGATGCCATAGCACTCGCCGACGCCGGTGACGCCGTCGTCGGTCGTCACCTCGACGAACAACCAGTAGGCACCACCGATGCCGGTCGGGGGCGCTGTGACGTAAGTGCGGAGCTGGTCGATCTTCATGGCGTTCCCGGTCGCTGCCATGTTACGCGTCGGCCCACACAGCCCGGCGCGCCCGATCGGATAGCGTTCGTCCACGATCCTCCTCCCAGGACGCACGCCTGACGAATCCACGTGGCGCCTCGGCTTCGACGCCGGAAGCGCGACCTTGGACAACGGAGCCACCGATGAAACCCACACGACTCGCCGTGACGCTCGCCGCCCTCGCCGTCGCTGCACCCTCACTGGCCTCGCTCCTTCCGGGCGAAGGCGGCACGGTACCCGGCTATCCCGGAGTCGTCGGCGAGCTGGTGCAGATCGCTGGGCACGACGCCCCCGACACTCCGGACGCGCTCGACCGGGCCACCTTCCTACGTCTGCGTCCGCGAGGGGGAGGGGCCACCGCGGACGCAGTCGTTCTCGGGCAGCCCGGTTTCAGCAGCACTCCGGGGATGTGGCTTCAGACCGCCTCACAGATCGTGCAACGGGCGAGCGACCGTGAGTGCGGCGTCGGAGAGTCGGTCCACCCTTGCGTGATCGAGTTCTGGATCGTCGATCGAAGAGGCAGCCACATCGAAGACACGCGCGGCGTGCTCGCAGGCTGGAAGAACGACGATCCCAAGCGCGCCGTGAGCTATTACTACGGACCCGAGGCGTTCACCGAAAGGGGTCTGCTCAAGCTGCCGCCGAACGGCAACTACGACACGCTTCTGGGCGCGTCGCGCGCGGTCTTCGAACCGCTGACGCAAGGCGACCTCAACTTCGCCTGGGACTGGGGCTTCGAGACCGCAGCGGCCGATCTCGAGGCCTTGATGGCGCTCTTCGAGAGCGACGCCGGCACGAGCAACGTCTTTCTCGCCGGTCACTCCCAGGGCGGCGGCTTCGTGGCGAACTTCGCCGGCCGACGCACGCAGAGCGGAGCGCGCGGTGACGAGCTCCTCGCCGGACTCGTCTTCCTCGACGGCGGCCCCGCCCTCGGGCGTGGCGATACGCTGACGCCGGAGGCCTTGGCGAGTCATGCGGAGACGGTTGGCGCTTTGCGCTCCGGCACGGAGCCGGTCGTCGGTGCGACGCTGCAGGGCATCACGCTCGGGACGGGCCTCGGCGTTCGCTCCGCTCTGCAAGGCCTCTACTACGTGCTCGAGCCGGACGAAGAGTCCGTCATGGCGCCGGCTTCACTCCCGCACCCCGCCGCGCTGTGCTTCGTCCTCGGCTACCACCTGCCCGAGGAGCAGTGCGGCGGCGTCGGCCTGCGCCTGACGAACCGGGCGCACGCGGGCTTCTCGTTCGACGACGATCCGATCCCCGGCACGTTCCTTCAGGCTCCGATCCTGACGATGCTCGGAGTGCGCTCCGGTCGCCTCGATTTCCAGTCGAAGGCCGGGTCCGAGGGCACGTGCGCTGCTGACGGTCCGCAGGGAGCGCAGCCTCCCTGCCCGCCGTCTCAGGATCAGATCGACCCCAACCGCGTCTACGGCTGGCTCGACGGCGGCGGACAGGGTGAAGCCGGCGAGGACGGTCCGCTGAACGGCTGGGTGTTCATGAACGGTCAGTTCCTCGATCGCATGGTCCGTGGCGGCGCCAATCCGACGAGCGTCACGTCCTACATCCAGCAGGCGGGCTACACGCCTCGGCGTACGAACGTCGAACCGATCCGTGTCGAGCTCGCCGAGTCGGGCCGCGTGACGCTCGATGCGCGCGCACTCAACGGCATCACCTGGTATCAGTCCCGCCGCTACGACATCGACTCGCAGTTCCTGGGCAGTTTCGCCCGGATCTCGGTCGATCAGAACGGCGTGCGGCACGACATCGACAAGACGCTCGTCGCCTCGCCCGTCTATGTGGCGTCCCAGGGCCCGCGAGCGAACCCGTTCCCCAAGGTGACCGACTACACCTCGATCAGCGCCGCCGGAACGAGCCAGTCGGAAGCGGCCAAAGCGAGGAGCGCGATCGATCCGGAGATCGACGCAGCGCTCTACGGGCACACCGACTTCATGGCCGCCGACGACTCGGTCGGCACCGGGCGACCCGGCGAGCCGGGAACGAACGTCGTGACGCACACCCTGCTCGACTGGATCCTGGCGCGGGCAAAGGGCACGGTTCGCGTCCCGACCGCGGACGAGCTCGGCGTCGTCGACTGGTAGGGGCTCGGCGGACGGATTCGTCCGGGATCCGGGACAGAGAGGCGTTCTCTTCGTACTCTAGGGCAAAGCCACCGAACGTTGTTCGACGCCCCGAGGTCGTGAGACCTCCTGGAGGACTTCATGCGTCTGCGAACTGCTTCTCGTCTGCTTCTTCTCACCGTTCTCTCCCTGCTCCTGAGCCCACCCGCCGGGGCGCAAGGAGGCCGCAAGGGCTACTACCGTCACCCCAGCCTGCACGGCTCCACGATCGTCTTCGCCGCCGAGGGCGACCTCTGGGTCGTCGGTGCCGAGGGCGGCGTCGCCCAGCGCCTGACGAGCCATGAGGGTTCGGAGAGCAACCCCGCGATCTCGCCCGACGGCACGCGCGTGGCGTTCACCGCCTCCTACGACGGCCCCCGCGAGGTCTACGTCATGCCGCTCGACGGCGGCACGCCGCAGCGCCTGACCTGGGAGAACGACCCTTCGACCGTCGTCGGCTGGACGCCGGCCGGTGAGGTGCTCTTCAGCACGCGTCGCTACTCCACTCTGCCGAGCCCTCAGCTCGTCGCCGTCGACCTCGAGAGTGGTGCTCTGCGTCGCATCCCGCTGTCGCAGGCGGGCGATGGAAGCTACAGCGCCGACGGCCAGCGGCTCGTCTTCACGCGCCCCGGTTTCCATCGCAACAACACCCGTCGCTACCAGGGCGGCACCGCGCGCAATCTCTGGCGCTTCGACGAGGGTGCCGACGAAGCGGTGAACCTCACGGCCGACTTTCCCGGCGAGGATCATTCACCGATGGTCGCGGGCGACCGCGTGATCTGGGTCAACGATCGCAGCGGCATGATGAACCTCTGGTCGATGCCGCTCGACGGCGGCGAGAGGCAGCAGCACACGGATCACACGGAGTGGGACGTCAAGTCGCCGGCGCTCGACGCCTCGGGCAACAGCACCCGTATCGTCTACCGACTGGGCGCCGACCTGCGCCTCTTCGACGCCGCCAGCGGCGACGACCGCGCTCTCGACATCACGCTGCGCTCGGACTTCGATCTGCGCGCCGAGCGCTGGGAAGACGAGCCGATGAGCCGCATGACTTCGATGAACCTCGACGAGACCGGGGAGCGCGTCGTCCTGACGACCCGGGGCCGCGTCTTCGTCTTTCCGGCGAAGAGCGGTCGTCGGCTACAGATCGATCGTCAGCCGGGCGTGCGCTACCGCGATGCCGCCTTCCTCGACGAAGACAACGTGCTCCTTCTTTCGGACGCCACGCGAGAGGTCGAGTTCTACAGCGTGCCCGCCAACGGCCAGGGGGAGCGCCGACAGATTACGAACGGTGGTCAGATTCTGCGCTTCGGCGGCATCGCCTCACCCGACGGTTCGAAGATCGCGTTCTCCGACAAGAACAACGACCTGCGGGTTGCCTTTGTCGAGAGCGGCGACGAAACCGTGCTCTCTCAGGGCCGCGAGGGCATTGCCAGCTTCGAATGGTCGCCCGACGGCCGCTACCTCGCCTTCTCCGAGGCGGCGCCCAACACCTACTTCCAGGTGTTCATTGCGGACCTGGAGAGCGGGGACCTCTTCGAGGTCACCAGTGACCGCACGAACTCGTACTCGCCTTCCTGGTCCCCCGACGGCGAGTGGCTGTACCTTCTTTCGGATCGCAATCTGCGCTCGCTCGTCGGCAGCCCCTGGGGCCCGCGCCAACCCGAGCCTTACTTCGACCAGCCGATGGAGATCTATCAGGTCGGCCTCGCCGCGGATTCGCGTCCAACCTTCTGGCCCGAAGACGAGCTCACGCGGGAGGCAGAGCAGGCGGAGAAAGCGGCGAAGAAGGACGACGCGGAAGCGAAGGAAGAAGAGTCTGACGAAGACGACAGCGTCACCATCGACCCGGAGGGTCTCTCGAGCCGCATCTGGAAGCTGCCGGTGAGCTCCGGCAACTACTTCGGTCTGTCGGCCGTACACGACGCGGTGGTCTACCTGTCCCGAGGCTCTGGCCCCGGGGCTTCGACCGATCTGTTGGGGCTGGCCACGAAGCCGGATTCCGAGCCGGTGACGATCGTCTCCGGAGTGCGCGGATTCCAGCACTCAGGGGACCGCAAGAAGGCGCTCGTTCGCACGGGCAGCGCACTGCACGTCGTCGACGCCGCCCCCAAGAAGGCCGACCCCGGCAAGACCCGCGTCGATCTCAGCGGCTGGCGCTTCCCGGTTTCGCTCGCCGAGGACTACGAGCAGATCTTCGTCGATGCCTGGCGCCTGGAGCGCGACTACTTCTACGACCCCGGCATGCACGGGCTCGACTGGGAAGCGGTGCTCGAGAAGTACCAGGCGCTGCTCTCCCGCGTGACGACGCGCGACGAGCTCTCCGATCTCATCGGCGAAGTCGTTGCTGAACTGTCGGCGCTTCACGTCAGCGTGCGCGGCGGCGACTTCCCAGAGCTGGAGGACAACATCAACGTCGCCAACCTCGGCGCCCGGCTCGTCCGTGATCCGGGCGCTGGCGGCTACGTCATCGAGCACATCTATCGCGCCGATGCCGACTACCCGGAGTGGCGCGGGCCGCTCTCCGACCCGTACCACCGGATCGAGAACGGCGACGTCCTCGTCGCCATCAACGGCACGTCCCTCCTCGATGTGCGCTCACCGGGCGAACTGCTCCGCAACCAGGCCGGACAGCCCGTCAGGCTCACCGTGCGCGACGCAGGAGCCAGCGAATCCCGCGACGTTCTGGTGACGCCGCAGGCCAACGAATCGAACCTGCGCTACCACGACTGGCAGTACAGCCGCCGGCTCGAAGTCGAGGACCTGGGCGACAGCCGTATCGGCTACGTGCACCTTCGTGCAATGGGCAGCAGCAACCTCTCCGAGTGGTACCGGAACTTCTACCCGGTCTTCGATCGCCAGGGGTTGATCATCGACGCGCGTCACAACCGCGGCGGCAACATCGACAGCATCATCCTCGAGAAGCTGATGCGCCGCGCGTGGTTCTACTGGAAGGGCCGCGTCGGGATTCCGACCTGGAACATGCAGTACGCCTTCCGTGGACACATGGTCGTCCTCGTCGACGAGAACACCGCGTCCGACGGTGAGGCCTTTGCAGAAGGCTTTCGGCGCCTCGGCCTCGGACCGGTCATCGGCACCCGCACCTGGGGCGGCGAGATCTGGCTCAGCAGCAACAACCGTCTGACCGACGGCGGCATCGCCCGGGCGCCGCAGACCGGCGTCTACGGACCGGAGCGCGAATGGCTCATCGAAGGCTGGGGCGTCGAGCCCGACATCGTCGTCGACAACCTGCCGCACGAGACCTTCAACGGCCGCGATCGCCAGCTCGAAGCGGCCGTCGAGCATCTGCTGCAGAAGATCGCCGAGGATCCGCGTGAGGTTCCGGAGCCGCCGCCGTATCCGGACAAGTCGTGGAAGCCTTGAGAGCGGCTGGACCTTTCCAGATCCTGACGCAAAGAACTTGGGCCTCGTCCTCGATGAGGCCGCAGAAGCAGCAGGTGGGGCCGCGCAACGTGGCCTCATCTGCTCGACGCGGCCATCCCGTCAAAGCTCCCGCCGCGGGAGCCGAGTCCGTCACCGCAATCCGCAGCTCGGCGCCAGCACGGCCGCGCAATCGGCCGGTCAGATACGCCCAGCACCTCGCGCCGAAACCGAATCCCACCAGCCGGGTCTCACCCCGCCGTCGCCGGTCCGACCTTCATGCCGGGAAAGAGCACCGTCTCGATGTTGAGCTGGCCCTCGAGCCCGGCCGTGCGGTGGACCGCGGCTTCTTGCCACTCGGCCGAGATCGACATCTCGAGCAGCTGCCTGCGCGACGGATAGCAGGCGATCGCCACCTCGTCCCAGAGATCATCGACCTGCCCGAGAGTGAGATGCGTCACGTCGGCAGCGAAGCAGACGAAGCCACCGTAGTTCTGGATGATCTGGCCGACGGCCTGGCCGTAGATCTGGTACGCCTCGCGACCGGTCAGCGTGGTCTCACGGCCGTCTTGATACTCCGCCTTCTCTTTGAACTTCAGCAGGTTGACCATGTAGATGGGACCCTCGGGGCCCTCTTCCTGCATCGCTGCGATCTGCTCGGGTGAGCTCGGCGCCACCTCGTTGACGAACGTTCCCATGCTCTCTCCTTGGTTCCACTCCGGCCTCAGCGCCGGAGCTCTTCTTCGATGACCCAGAGTCGATCCTGGCCCCAGACGGCGACCTGATCGACGCGAAACGACGGAACTCCCCAGAGCCCGAGATCGAACAGCTCGATTCGGTTGGCCTCGGCGACGCTCTTCCAGTCGGTCGAGCCGAGATGAGCACGGGCCTCCTGCCAGTCGAGGCCAGCCGACTCGACGATGCGCTGCAGTCCACGGTCGTTGCCGGCGTTCGTTCCTTCGGACCACACCTGCCGAAGGAACGACAAGACGTAGCTGTTGCCTTGCCCCTGGTCGATCGCCCACGGCAGGAGGGAGTAGCCGCGTTCCACCGGCTCCCCGACAGGGTCGCAGATGCGCCCGAAGGCAACGCCGCGCCGTCGCGCCTCCCGGTTCGTGTCCAAGAGGATGTAGCGCCCCTTCTTTGGATTCACGGGAAGGCCGCGCATCACCATCGGCAGCACATAGCGCAACTGAAGCCTCGCTCCATGGCGCTCTGCCAACTGCACGACGCGCTCGGCGGCGACCCAGGTGTACGGCGACCGGAACGAGAGATACCAGTGCAGGTCGCGGGCTCCGGCCTCTTCGGGCTCGCCCTGCCCGCCTCCCTCGTCGACCCAGACCGCGACCTCGGAGCCGTTTCGGGCACCGAGCTCTTCGAGGCGCTCTTCGAGATAAGGCAGGCGGTCGATTCCCCAGAACCACTCGCCTTCGTAGAAGCAGGTGGCGCCCAGATAGTGCCCGAGGGCATCGCGGTGTCGCGCGCCTCGAGTGAGCGCCGTCTCGACGGTGCTGGAGCGCGGGGACGACGGCAAATCCGCTCCGGCCCAGAGGAACTCTCCGCAGAGCACCGTAGCTGTGAGTCGCTCGCTCTCGTCGACGTCGAGCCAGTAGCGCTGGGCGTCGTCCACCGCGTCGGGCGAAGGCTCCTGGACCGCGTCGAACTGCAGGCCGTGTCGCGCGGCGAGGCGGCGAGCGTCGACCAGCGAGTAGGACGTCAGGAGCTCGGCCTCAGGAGCCGAGGCTTCGTCTGGAGGGGGCACCAGATGAAAGAGGAGCTCCACGTCGAAGCGCTCGACGAACTCGACGAGGCGCTGAGCCAGAAGATACGTGTAGGGATCGTCGAGCTGCACGAAGGCCTCGACGACGTGACCTCGCCCGGAACGCACTCGCTTTGCCTCGGCCTTGCGGCGCTGGGCCCGCAGGCGTTCTGGAGCCAGGAGACGCGAACTGATGAGCGGACTGAGAAGGCGGCGCACAGACATCGACGCCGACTAATGTACACCATTACCGAGGACGGAACGAGTGGCGCAACCCGTCGGGGCCCTTCGCGTAACCTCCCTGAGAACCCACAAGGAGAGACGCTCATGAGCCTCGACCCCTACCTCAACTTCGACGGCGACTGTCGCGCTGCGTTCGACTTCTACAAGGATGTCTTCGGCGGCGAGTTCGCGGCGATGATGACCTTCGCGGACGGACCGGAAGACATGCCGGTCGCCGAGGAGGATCGCTCCAAGGTGATGCACGTCTCACTGCCGATCGGCGACAGCGTTCTCATGGGCAGCGACGTACCGAGCGAGCAGAGCCCCGTGACGGCCGGCAGCAACGTTCACATCTCGCACGCGCCGCCGAGCGTCGAAGTCGCCCAAGAGCGTTTTGCCCGCCTCGCTGAGGGCGGTGTCATCACGATGCCGCTCGAAGAACAGTTCTGGGGCGACTTCTTCGGCAGCTGCACGGACCGCTTCGGCGTGCACTGGATGTTCAACCTCACTCCAGGCTGAGACCCTCGACGCGTTCGTTGACGTTGCCGTGAACCACGAGTCGCACGACGCGGCCGTCGGCATCGCGCTCGAACAGCCACGGCTCCCGCTCCTGACCAGAGTCAGTCAGCCGCACGAAGCGGTCGCCCTCGACGTGCCGGAGCTTCACCGTCGAGTCGCCGGGGTTCATCGTCGGTAGCTCGATCGCGACAAGCTGGTCGCCCCACTGCCGGACGGCCATCTCGCCGCCCCAGGGCGACGAAGTGAACGTGGCCTCGAAGTCCGAGAGGTCTTTGGCGGGCTCGGTCGGGCTCCCCGAGGCCTTCAACGCCTGACTCAGGACACTGATCAGACCGTTCGTCAGCTGCCACGCCGGGCCGTCGCCAGCGTTCGTCAGGACGATGACGCCGAGCTCGAGCTCAGGGACGAGAGCGAACTGCGTGATGTAGCCGGGGCAGCCGCCACCGTGACCGACGACCGTGTGGCTCCCTTGGCGTCGCACGCTGAATCCGAGCCCGTAGCTCGCCTTCCAGTCGGAATCGAGCCAGTGCACCCGATGCATCTCGCGCAGCGTGTTCGGGGCGAGAACCTCGGTCTCCCGTCCGTCCAGAAGCCGGAACTGCCAGCTGGCGAAGCGCGCAAGATCCCGGACCGTCGACGTGAAACCGGCGGCTGCGGTCACCGCCCGCGTGTCGAAGGGTGGGACGGGATCGCGCGACAGACGCCGGTCGATCCCGGTGTAGCCGATCGCGAGCTGCTCGCCGCGCAGCTCGAGCGGATACCTCGGGCGCGTGTCTTCCATTCCGAGAGGCTCGAGGATCTGCCGCTGGACGTAGTCGGCGTACTCCGTCTTCGAGCGCTCCTGGATGACCTCGCCGAGCAGGGACATCCCCAGGTTCGAGTACTGGTAGAGACGCTGCGACGGATAGAGCGTCTGCTGTTTCGACAGCCCCTCGATCATCTTCTCGCGGGTGGGAAAGTCGAAGCGGGGTCCGTCCCAGTAGGGCCCGGCGGCCTCACGCGGCAGGCCCGAAGAGTGCGTCAACAGACTCTCGAGAGTCTGCGGTGCGCTGCCCTCATGGACCTGCTGCAGGTCGTACCAGGGCAGTACGGCGCCGACGGTCTCGTCGAGCCGCAGCTCTCCACGGTCCCTCAGCTGCAGAACTCCGATCGAGGTGAAGAGCTTGCTGATACTGCAGATACTGTAGATCGTGTCGGCGTCGGCGCTGCGACCGCTCTCCAGATTCGACGAGCCGTAGCCCTTGTGCCAGACGAGGTCCTGATCGAGCACGATGCCCACCGACAGACCGGGAACACGCTCGTAGTGACGCACGGCCTCGAGCCAGGCGTCGGCGGCGCGCAGCGCGCCTCGAAACTCCGGATGATCCTGTGGCTTCTTGTCCGGGTCAGAGCCCAGGAGCGAGCCCGACATCAACAGTGAGAGAAGGACGAACAGCGCAAACCGCATGGTGGACTCCTGTGGGAAGGGACTTCGTGTCGTTTGGACGCTAGCAGGCCGTGGTGAAACTCTCGCATGGCTGAGCGCGGGGATCCGGGCGTTCCTCTCGCCCATGGCTGACGAAGTCGATACGGCGTCCTCGTCGACGAAGCCAGGTGCGGAAGGGACGCCCAAACCCCGGCGCGCAAGGGGGTTACCCGGAGCGAGCCCGTCCAGGCGAACGGAGTCGATTCTCGTGAACAAATTCACGCCGGGCGAACGAAGGCATCCCGACAGAACCAACGGACTGCGTTCGCCCTTTTCGACGACACACATCGGGGCCACGGCGGGCAAACTCAGCCGTGCCGAGGTTCCACCACGGGCTGCTAGGGCGCTTCGACGGCGAGCAACTTGGTCATCGCGATCGCGCAGAGCTCTTCCTCAGCGCCAAAAAAGCGCGTGTCGATGAGGAACGTACGGCGGCCCCGATGGGCCACCTGACTGTGGATGCGGAAGTGCGGTCCGGTGACCGGAGCCAGGTACTCGACGCTCATGTTGGCCGTCATCATCCAACCGGCGGTCGAGCGATCCGTGCCGGCACGCGCCGTGAGCAACGCGACGAGGTCGACGTAGGTCGGTAGAAAGCCGCCGAAGAGGTTACCGCGAGGATTGCGGAGGGCGTCGGGTAGGTCGACCGCGAGCTCCAGCTCTCCAAGTTCCTCGCGCAGCAGCTGCCAGTCCGGCGCGCCTATCAGATCCCCCGCTGGATGCCCGGGGCCGATGACGCGTCCCTCGGGCGGAGCAATCCAGGCGCGACGCATCTGCGCGACCTCTTGCGGACTTCGCTTCATGCCGTGCATCCTACTCACCACACGCTGCTACAATCCTCTCTGTTCGGGGTCTGATGCCCCTCTTTCTTACTGCCATGCCCCAAACGTCCGTGCCTACGCGACGGCTTTGCCTGAGAGCATCACTCTGTACTCTGGCACTGTCCGTCTTCGTGACCGCCGCGCCCGCCTCGGCGCTCCCGAGGACCGACACGATCGCCTCTTCGTCCTCGTCGACGGAGCTGCCGCTTCTGGTCGACGGCTTCGAGACCGGTGACGACTCCGCCTGGCAGCAGGCCGTCGCTCAGCCCCTGCACGTGGAAGTTGGTCAAGGCACGACCAAGACTCTGACTCTCGTGGGGACCTCTCCATCGGGCGCCGCACTGACGTTCACGATCGACACGCCTCCGGCGGTCGGTAGCCTCGGTCCGATCACTCCGATCAGCGCGACCGAAGCGACGGTCGATTACACTGCGCCGGGCTCGGGCCTCGATCCCGTCGAGTTCTGCTTCCAGGTCGACGACGGCATCCGGGCCAACGTCGGCACGGTCAACATCACGCGAGTCACGGTGACGCCGCCCGTCGCCGACGACCTCAACGCCTTCACGGACGAGGATCTCGCCGTCACGCTGCAGCTGACCGGCTCGGACCAGGAGCTCGACGACCTGACGTTCCGGCTTCTCAGCGCGCCCGCCAACGGCGCCCTCGGATCGCTCACTTCGACGGGCACGGCGAGCGCCCAGGTTCTCTACACGCCCAACGACGACTGGAGCGGCGTCGACTCATTCCAGTTCGAGGTCGACGACGGCAACGGCGGCACGGACGACGCGATCGTCCAGATCAACGTGCAGCCGATCAACGACGCTCCGGTCGCCGACGATGCGGCCGAAACGACGCCGCGCGGTGTGGCCGTCGTCGTGACGCTCACCGCGTCCGACATCGAAGGCGACAGTCTCACCTTTCTGGAAGAGACGGGACCCAGCCAGGGAACCCTCTCCGCGGTGACGCCGATCGACGGCACGACGGCAGAGATCACCTACACACCGCCCGCGTCGTTCACGGGCCAGGACTCGTTCACCTTTCGTACGTCCGATCCGAGCAACGCCTTCGACCTCGGCACCGTGACGATCACGGTGGAGCCGGCCACGGACTACACGCTCGACACGAACGCGCGCGGCGTCTGGTTCATGGAGGAGGACATCGATCCCGGCGGCGGCGCGGCCCAGGTCGACACACGCCTCGACGCCACCGCAGCCGCCAACCACCTGACGACGGACTTCGACGTCACGCTCAACACGACGAACCCGCCGCAGGGATCGGGCGCAGCCGACTTTCCCAATCTCCAGGGGGATCACCTCGATCGGCACAACCCGAACGGCGCACTCGCTCCGCCGTTTCTTTCGAACGACTTCCCGGGCGTCGCTGACAGCGACTACACGATCGGCCTTTGGGCACTCACGCGCACGACGGAGCTGCTCGCCACGCTGATGGACATGAACGTCATGCGGCTGCAGATCGACACCGACGGCAACATCCAGATGAGCCACCAGTCGACCTCCGGCTATCACCTCGTCTCGAGCCCCTCGGCTCTCAACGAGGACCAGTGGTACCACGTCGCCGTGCGCTTCGACCGTTCCGAGGCAAGCGGCGAGAAGCTCACGCTCTTCGTCGACGGCCAACCCGTGGCCAGCTCGTCCAACGATCCACCGGATCTCAATACGACGATCGAGCAGTTCACGATCGGCAGCGACATCTTCGGCAACCGAGAGCTCGATGGACTCGTCGACGAGGCCTTCGTCTTCAATCGCGCGCTCGACGACGACGAGATCGAGGAGCTCTACCTCTGCGGTGCCGACGGCAGCGGCTGCTGAGCCTCTGAAGTCCGCAGGGGTGCGCGGCCGCCCCACAGAAGCTATCGTGGCGGAAGACAACCACCGCGACCGTGCGGCCCACGCGCTGCCTCGGAAACTCGATCATGACCGTCGATCAAACTGTGCCCGAGAGGGTCGAGCACTCTGATGCCGGGGATCTCCTCCGCAGCGCCGTCGTCGCAGGCTTCTTGGGGGGAGCGCTCTGCGGTCTCTGGATCGGCAAGCTGACGCTCGATCTCAACCCCGCCTTCGACGGCAAGGTCGTCGACCGTCTCATGCTCTCGCTCTGGCTGGCGGCTCTCTACGCCGCCGCGGGCGCCTTGTCGGGCCTCGTCATGGGAGCAACGACCGCTGCGCTCGGAACGCTGTCTCACAAGATCTCCGGCATCGCCGCGACCGTCGCTGCAGCTTGGGGGCTGCCCGTCGTCGCGGCAGCCGCACTCCCCGCCACGGGCCTTCACGACGCAGCGCTGACCGGCTTCCTGTCGAGGGCTCTCCTTGTGCAGATCCTCACGATCCTCGCCGTGGCGACGGCGCTCGGACTCCTCGGTAGCCTCCTGCAGCGTACGCTCCTCTGGCCGAGCGGGCGCTGGGGCCTGGCCAGCGTCGCCGCGAGCGGTGCGGTTCTCGTGCTGGCACTCTTCGCCGGGACAGGTCGCGACACCGACAGCGAAGGAGACCTCTTCACGGCACAACTGGACGAGGGTCGCCTGCCGCTGATCGTCCTTTGCATCGACGGAGCGGATCCGGACGACGTCATCCTGCCGCTGGCCGCTGCCGGTGAGATGCCGACGTTCGCACGACTCCTCGAGGAAGGCACCTTCGCACCGCTCGAGACGATGACTCCGACGCTCTCCCCCGCGGTCTGGACGACCCTTGCCACCGGCAAGCGACCGGAAGAGCACGGCATTCTCCACTTCATTCTCTTCGACCTGCCCCTCGTCTCGACGCCGGTCTCGGTCTTCCCCCTGCATACGGGGCTCAACTTCAAGATCTTCCCGCGACTCGAACAGCTGCCCGGAATGCCGGCTCTGCAGGCGCCGTACACTTCGGAGTTGCGCAGGGCGCCTGCCGTCTGGGAGATCGCGGGCGTGCACGCACCCGTCGGCTCGTACCGCTGGCGAGTCACCTGGCCGGTCGAGGAGGTCAACGGCTTCGCCGTGGCGTCCGACGTTTCCCTCCTCGATCAGATGCCGGGCTTCAGCGAGAGTGGAGTCGACACCCGGGAACGGCGCGTGTGGCCAAAAGACGCCTACCGCGAGACGCGCCGCGCGCGCCGGGAACGGCCCGACGAGGCAGAGGTGGCTCGCTACATCACGACTCCGAGAAGCGAGATCGACCTCGAAGATCCACAGCTACGCCCCGTACTGTCGGCCTACAACCGAGCGCTTCCCGTGCGCTTGACCGAGCTGATCGCGAAGTATCGCCCCGCCCTGACGCTCGCCGGCTATCACTCGGTCGACGGCTTCAGCCACCGCTACTGGAAGGACCGAAGAGACGGAGGCAGGTTCTCCCCGGCGATCGAGCAGCGCTACCGATTCGTCGACGAGGAGCTCGGTACGACGCTCGCCGCGCTCGAAGAGAGCCTCGGTGCGTTCAATCTGATCATCGTCAGCGACCACGGCTTCGACTTCTCCGCGGGTCATCACACCCTGGCACCTCCCGGCATCTTCTTCGGCTGGGGGCCGGCCTTCGAAGCGGGGCGGCGGATGAAGAGCCTTCACGTCCTCGACATCGCACCGCTGATGCTCGATCTCGTCGGCCTGCCGGTCGCCGACGACATGCCCGGCGCCGAGCCGATCGGCGGTGAGCCGCCCTTTCGAGCGGCTCTCTCCGAGGAACAGCGTGCCGATCACGCGCTGCGCAGGACGCCCTCCTACGGCCGTCGGGAGCTGCGCGCGCTCAGCGACACACCGTTCGAAGAGGAGACGCTCGAGAAGCTGCGGAGCCTCGGCTACATCGATTGACGCAGGACGCCTACTCGATGCCGTCCGTCCTCTCGACGAACGCCTTCAGCGTGTCGCGCCACTGCTGCAGAAGCGACTGGTCGACGTACATCATGTGACCGGCGGCAAAGTCTGCGCGCTCGATGTTGTCGCGCAGATCGGCCGGGAGATTGAGGTTGTCGAAGGTCCAGACCGCAGCGAAGTAGGGCGTGGCGAGATCGTAGATGCCGTTGACGAGAAGCACTTCGAGCTTCGGATTACGGGTCAGTGCCCGCTTCAGATCGGGCGCCACGTTGGGCGTACCCGAACCGAAGAAGCCGCCGCCGCCACCGAATCGCCGCTCCCAGTTCCAGTTGCGTGTCATGCCGCTCGGCACGTACTCGCGGTCGCCGTCGTAGCCGAGCTCGCTGCGAAGGTACGAGTTGAATGCCGACGTGTAAGCGGAGCTGATCGCCGACGACTGCGGGTCGTGAGAAGGGAAGCTGGCGAAGACGTTGCCGCTGGGTCCGGTGAAGCGCGCGTCGAGACGGCCGACGACGAGGCCTTTGTCACGGAGGATCTCCTGCTCGTACTCCGGAGCGCTGACGCGCAGGTGCGCCTTGTCGAGGTAGTCCTTCGAGAGTCCGGTGTAGAGGTGCATCTGGTCGAGCACCTCCGCGCGGCGCGCAGGGTCGATGGTGCTGCCAGCAAGAACCGCTGGCGCGTACTCGTTGATCGACCAGTTCTCGACCTCGGTCATGAAGGTCTGCAGATCGCTCGGCTTCCCGCCTGGGAGAAGGTCGTGGTACGCCGACGTGATCGCCAGGGAAGGCAGGTTGACGACGTAGGGCAGCACCGCACCCGTCGCGAAGCCGATCGTGTTGAAGTCGAGCACCGCGGAGACGAGCACGATGCCGTTGAGATCGATGTTGGCGCGCTGCAGGTGGACCGCGAGCACGGCGGAGCGCGTCGTGCCATAGCTCTCGCCCAGCAGATAGCGCGGCGAATTCCAGCGGTCGTACTGGCTGAGGAAACGACGGATGAACTGAGTCAGCGACTCGGCGTCCTCATCGACACCCCAGAAGTTCTTGCCCTCGGCTTCGCCTGCCGGGCGGCTGAAGCCGGTGCCGACCGGGTCGATCATCACGATGTCCGCGATGTCGAGCAGGGTGTAGGCGTTGTCCTCGGTCGGATAGGGCGGCGGATCCTGCTGACCGACGTTCGGCGTCACGACGCGGCGCGGTCCCATGATTCCCATATGCAGCCAGAAGCTCGCCGAGCCCGGGCCGCCGTTGTACGAGAAGACCAGCGGCCGCGGCGCGTCGCCGCCGTTCGTCCGAAAGTAGGCCGTGTAGAAGAGTTCGGCCGTCGCCTTCTCTTCGGTGTCGCGCAGGATGATGCTGCCGACCGTGGCGTCGTAGGCGACCTTGGCCCCGTCGACTTCGATCGAGTGGCTCGTCGTCCAGTTGGAGGGTTCCGGGTCCGGCTTGGCCACCTTGCTCTTGGCGGCGCCGTCGCCCATCCCAGGCTGTGCCAAGGCACTCGTGCAGAGCGCGATGATCGTGAGCAGGAAGAGGGAAAGAGACTTCTTCAGCATCGTCGAGATCCTCTGAATTCGCGGCGCCGGGAGACGCAGGATTGGAAGCGTGTTCTTGATCGTGCGACGCGCCGCGAAGTCCGTTTGTTGCGCCGGCCCCGAGCGAACGCGGCGAGCCGCTTGGGCGCGAAGCAGCCTCGTCGACGCCAGACTACAGGCCAAGACGCTGTTGCGGGTTCCGACGCTCCGACTACTCGAAGACGAGGAAGAGCCCTTCGCTCGTGCGCAGCGTGCGCACTTTGCCGCGCCGGGCCAGGTCAAAGACCACTCTGGTCACGGGCGTCGGACGGCGCTCGAACTGACCGACGCGCACCCTCGAGACCACGCCCTCGCCACCCGGCTCGAGCGTCTGCCGATTCGACTGATCCCAGACGCCCTGAAGGTCGATGGCAAACCGATCCGGTTCCGGAAGAAAGAAGCAGCGGTAAGAGAACTCGCCGTTGCCGAGCAGGACGAAGGCGAGAGCCCCTTCGAGCGTCCGCCGTTCGACGCCACTCAACTCGGTCGCTGGACGGCCTTCGGGCGCAGGCCCGAGGAAGGGCCTGCCGGCTGTGCCCAGCGATTCGTCGGTGCGCAACACTTCGGCGCTGGCGAGGGCCAGGCCACCGCCGTACCCCTGCTCCTCGGGCTCGGGTGACGAGGGCTCGACCGAGCTCTGGGTAGCGCGCGCAACCGATGGGACCGGCCTGAGAGGAGTGAGTCGCAGAACCAGCTCGCCGTCTTCGATATCGAGCACGTGGCGAACTCTCTGCGACGGGCGCACCGCGACCATCACAGCGTCGCGGCGATCGTTTGGCGACGCTGCGACTTCGATCTCCTCGATCACCGGGTGACTTCCTTCGACGGCGAGGCCTTCGGCCATGTCTGCGTCCGGGACAACCACGGCAATGATGCCGTCGACGACACGCACTCGGCTCCAGACGAGAGAGCCGGCACCCGTCACCCGCACCTCGGCCCGCTCCTCCACCGAGCTGACGCGAACCGTCTCGATCAGAAATGCATCGTCCTGAGCACCGAGTGGAAGCGCGAGCAGAAGCGCGAGTGCCGTACAGGGCACCCAACGCCTAAACAGTTGAAAACAAAGGGACTGCAAGGTGGAGCTCCAACCCGGAGCCTACCGTCCGCCCTGCAGCCAAGCAACTGAACGGAGCCCGCCGAGGTCTAGACGCCGAAGTACCTCGCGTCCGGATGATGGAAGACCAGCGCCGAAACGCTCGCCTCGGGATCCATCATGTCGCCTTCGGTCAGCTCGACGCCGATGTCTGCCGGCCGGAGCGCCGCGAAGAGCTGACGCTGATCGGCGAGCTCCGGGCAGGCGGGATAGCCGAAGCTGTACCGCTTGCCGCGGTACTTCGCGGCGAAGAGCTCGCGCGGCGTCAGGCGTCGAGAGGCCTGACTTCCACAGTCGCAGCAAGACGAAGTCGCTGCAACGCCTTCGTCAGGGAAGCCCCAGAGACTGCGCAACTCGCGGTGCACCCACTCCGCCGCCGCTTCGGCGGTCTCGAGAGCGAGAGCGGCGAAAGCGTGGCTCTTGAGGTATTCGCCGGATTCGCGCCACTCGAGGACTCGGTCCGCCACAGCGACGCCGTCGTCTCCGCTCCCTGCCGTCGTGACGAAGAGCGCCACGTGGTCCGAGTCGAGAACATAGTCCGTCAGGCAGAGACCGTTCTCGGCTGCCTGTCTCGGCAGAGTCCACTCCGCCGCCGGATCGCCACTCGAGGGGTCGAAGAGCGTGAGCGTGTTACCGCTGCTCTGTGCCGGAAAGAACCTCCAGACGCCCCGGGCCTCGAGCGCCCCTCCACGCCCCAAGGCCTCGAGCTCGGTGATGGTCTCGCGCAGCTTGAGGTACTTCTCGTCCTGCGCTTCAGCGAGACGCTCGACCGAACCCTTGAGTCCGAGGTGCTTGCCGTAGAGCATCTGCGGGTTCAGGCACTTCCACACTTCGTCCAGCTCCAACGTCTGCACGTGGCGATCGGTGTGCGGCGGGACCGGCACCTCGACGTCGAGACGGACGTCGGCGCTGCGCTTCGTTCCAGCAACGCCCTTGACCCTCGGCGCCTTGTCGGCCACCTCGAGATCGGCGAGGGAGACCTTCTCGATTTCGCCGAGGAGGGAGTCCCGGGTGTCGCCGGTCAGCTGTTCGACCAGAGCGAGACCGTGCATCGCGTCTTTGGCGTAGGTACAGACGCCACCGTACTCCGGCGCGATCCGTTTGTGGGTGAATCGGCGCGTCAGCGCCGCACCGCCGACGATCAAGTCGCAGTCGATGCCGGCCTCCTTCATGTCGCCCGCCGTCGTCACCATCTGCTGAGCGCTCTTGACCAGAAGTCCGGAGAGTCCGACGACGTCCGGGCGGTGCTCCCGCACGGCCTGGATGAGCTGCTCGCTGGGCACCTTGATACCCAGGTTGACGACCTCGTAGCCATTGTTCGACAGGATGATGTCGACGAGGTTCTTGCCGATGTCGTGCACGTCGCCCTTCACCGTCGCCAGGATCACCTTGGCGCGAGCGAGGCCTTCGGACTCACCCTCGGTTGCGTCCTCCATGTGAGGCTCGAGGAAGGCGACGGCAGCTTTCATCACCTCGGCACTCTGCAGCACCTCGGCGACGATCAACTCGTTGTCGTTGAAGAGCCGACCGACTTCACTCATGCCCGCCATGAGTGGGCCGTTGATGATGTCGAGAGGCTCGGGCCAGGTGGCATCGCCAAGAGCCTCCGCGAGGTCTTCTTCGAGCCCCTCCTTGCTGCCTTCGATGATCGAGCGCGACAGGCGTTCGCCGACCGGGAGCGACAGCCGGTCGACCGTGGCGACGGCCGACTTGCGCCCGCGAAAGTGCTCGGTGAAGACCGCAACGGCGCGATCGCCTCCTTCGACATCGCCGAGCTCGAGCTTCAAGAACAGCTCCGCGAGCTCGCGCTCCTCCTGCGGGATCTCGGCATAGCGGGCGAGCTTCTGCGTGTTGACGATCGCCGTATCGAGTCCGGCTCGGGTCGCGTGGTAGAGAAAGACCGAATTGAGTACCTCGCGTCCGGCGTTCGGCAGACCGAAGCTGACGTTCGAGACGCCCAGAATCGTCTTGGTTCCCGGGAAGGCAGCCTTCACTTCGCGCACGCCGTCAATCGTCGCCTTGGCGGAGCCCAGGTAGTTTTCGTCCCCCGTGCCGCACGGAAAGACGAGCGGGTCCCACCAGATGTCCTGGGGCTCGATGCCGTACTGCTGCGTGAGAATCTCGAAGGAGCGCTGGGCGACCTCGAGCTTGCGTTCGACCGAAACCGCCATGCCCGCCTCGTCGATCAGGCCAACGACCAGGGCGCAGCCGTAGCGACGCGCCAGCGGGACGACCTTCTCGAAGCGCTCGAGGCCGTCCTCCAGGTTGATCGAGTTGAGAATCGACTTTCCCTGGCAGTAGGTCAGCGCGCGCTCCATGACGACTTCGTCCGTGGAGTCGATCATCAGCGGCGCTTTGACGCGGCGAATCAGCTGATCGAGGAAGAGCTCGACGTCCTGTACTTCGTCGCGATCCGGATCCTGCAGGCAGACGTCGACGATTTGCGCACCGCCACGCACCTGAGCACGCCCGACCTCGGCAGCCGCTTCGAAGTCACCCTTCTGGATCAGCTTCTTGAACGCGCGGCTCCCGAGCACGTTGGTGCGCTCACCGACGAGCAGCGGTCGATTGTCCTCGTTGAGCTCCGCCGCTTCGAGACCGGAGACAAGAGCGCGCTGATGGTCGACGATCGGGCGCGGGGGGCGGCCCTCGACGAGCTTCTTCAGCGAGGTGATGTGCTCCGCCGTCGTTCCACAGCAGCCACCGATCAGGTTGATCCAACCTTCCTGAAGGAACCGCTCGACATTCCGCTCGAAGATCTCGGGCGTCTGGCCGTACTCGCCGTCTTCGTCGGGTAGGCCAGCGTTCGGCACGCAGCCGATCCGCGTTCGGCAGATCTCGCTCAGGGTCCGAAGGTGATCGGTCATCTGCTCCGGTCCGGTGGCACAGTTGAGGCCGACGTAGAGCAGGTCCTTGTGCAGCAGCGAAACGGCGAGTGCTTCGGCGTCTTGACCGCCCAACATCGTGCCCATGGTCTCGATCGTCGCCGAGACCGCGACCGGAACCTCGACGCCGAGCTCTCGAAAGGCCTGGTCCATGCCGAGCAGGCCGGCCTTGACGTTGCGCGTGTCCTGACAGGTCTCGAGGAGAAGGTAGTCGACGCCGCCGTCGACGAGGCCCATCGTCTGCGCCCGGAAGTTCTCGATCAGCTCCTCGAACGTCACGCCGCCGGTCACCGAGATCGCCTTGGTCGTCGGGCCGACGGAGCCACAGACCCACCGCACCCTGCCGTCGACCGCCTCGATCTCTTCGCAGGCACGTCGCGCGAGCTCGGCCGCGGCCCGGTTGATCTCGTAGGCCTTGTCCTGCAGGTCGTACTCAGCGAGCACCAGGGGTGTTCCCCCGAAGGTGTTCGTCTCGACGATGTCGGCGCCGGCCTCGAGGTAGCTTCGATGCACGCCCTGAACGACGTCGGGCCGCGTCAGGCAGAGGTTCTCGTTGCAACCGTCGAGGTCCTCGCCGCCGAAGTCTTCGGGTCCAAGATTCGAATCCTGCATCGCCGTTCCGGTGGCCCCATCGAGAACCAGGATGCGTTCTTCGAGCGCCGAACGAAGAGCTGCGATGCGAGCGGGACTGTGGGGGGTGGGGGCACTCATGGGAATTCCTCGAACTGTGGGGATGGCCTGCGCATCGATCCCCCGTCCGCGAAAGTCGTCGCTCGGTGGCCAAAGCCCCGGGACTCATCTCTCGGCGCTGGTCACCCAGCTTCCGTAGGAGTTGGCACCTTTCGACTTGCGAAGTTCGAAGGTTGCCCCGGTTTCTTCGGGCCTAATCCCTCTACCGGTCTCGATGAGCAATCGCCGCAGCGATCTCCTACAGTCTATCCCAATTCTGCGCAGGCCTCGGCCGCCTTCGGCTCGTCCGGGGCGCAGATCGGTACATCGTTTCGCTGCGCGACCTCGGCCGCCGTCTCGAGGCGCCGCAAACGGGTGGCCAGCCGCCTCGCCGTCGAAGTCCCTCTCGAGGGCTCCGCGCCCGCACCGTCGGGGACAAAGGAGCGCCAGCTCCTCGTGGACGAGGCTCCCGTTGCTCTCGGCTCGACGGCAAGCGAAGAAGTGGGCATCGGCCCTGCGGAGGGGTGCCGCGAACGCCTCACCGTTCGCTAGCGGAGCTGCTTCATCAGTCGCTTGATCGCCTGGGTGCTCGACATGATGTAGAAGTGCACGCTCGGCACGTCGTGCTCCATCAGCTCCCGCGTCTGCGCCAGCGCCCATTCGACGCCGATGTCGACGACACTCTTCGGATCGGCCCTCTCGACCTCCTCCGACAGGGCATTCGGGATGTTGATCGAGAAGACACGCGGCAGCGACGTCAGATGCTTCTTCAAGGTCAGTATCTTGAGACCGGGGATGATCGGCACTTCGATGCCCGCGGCGCGGCAGCGCTCGACGTAGTCGAAGTAGACGGCATTGTCGAAGAACATCTGGGTGACGATGTACTCCGCACCCGCGTCGACCTTGGCCTTGGCGTAGCGCACGTCGGAGTCGATGTTCGGCGCCTCGAAGTGCTTCTCGGGGTAGCCCGCCACGCCGACGCAGAAGTTGGTCGGGTCGGTGTTGAGCAGCGAATCGTCGAGGTAGCTGCCCGAGTTCATGTCGGTGACCTGCTGCACCAGATCGCAGGCGTGAGCGTTCGCGCTGCGGCCGTCGCCGAGAGGCTTCGTGTAGCCCGAGTCGTCGCCGCGGATCGCGAGCACGTTGTCGATGCCGAGGTAGCGCAGCTCGATGAGGAAGTCCTCGGTCTCTTCCCGACTGAAGCCCTGGCAGAGCACGTGCGGTACTGCGTCGATGTTGTACTTGTTCTGGATCAGGGCGCAGACGCCGAGCGTGCCCGGGCGCTTGCGCTTGACCCGTCGCACGATGCCGGTGCGCGTCTCTTCGTACGTCGCCTCGGCCGCGTGCGACGTGATGTCGATGAACGGCGGGTTCCAGTCCTTGAGCACGTCGATCAGATCGAGCAGCTTCTGCAGGGTGCCGCCGCGCAGGGGCGGGATGATCTCGAAGCTGATCAGCGGCTGATCGGCTCGTTCCAGGTGTTCGACGACTTTCATGGGGAGCTCTCGATACAAGGCGAGCGCCGTCGCCCGCGTTGCGGCGGATCCTATCCTCGCTCGCGAGAACCGACCACCCGAGCCCGAAACGTGAGTGCTCCTGGGAATCTGGCACCCGAGCACCGCAGGGGCTCGCTTTCCAGCAATGGCACCTCGGCATATGCTGACGAGACCGTCCCCGCTCGAGACTCCCTTCCATTTCCGCCCGGCTCACGGCTCTTCTCTTGCGCACTTCCCTCAGCATCTGGCGCCTCGTGCGGGTCGCTGGCGACCTGGTCGCCGGCGTTGCGGCCATGGCGCTCGCCTTCTACGTACGCCTGAACCTGCCGGTTCCTCTGACCACGAGCCTGCTGCCGTCGGATCGCGTCGTTTATCTGCTGACCGCACTGTCTCTGGTCGCGGTGAGTCAGAACGCCATCCTCTATTTCTTCGGCTTTTATGAGCTCCCACATCCCAGGCAACGAGCCGAGCGTTTGCGGCGCCTCGTCTTCAGCACCTTCTTCCAGGGCTTCTGCTTCGCTGGCTATTTCTTTCTGATGGAGCGGCGGTTTCCCCGCTCGGTGCTCCTGCTCTACGTCGCCTTCAACCTCTTCCTGCTGTTTGTCTCTCGCCTGCTGATGGACCGCACTCTCCGGCCGCCGGCCCAGCGCGCCATCGTCGTCGGGGCCAACGCCACTGCGGTGGAGCTGGCGAAGGACGTCGACACCTACCACTGGCACGGGCTCAGCATCGTCGGCTACGTAACGCCTCCCCACGAGGCGGGCCTACGCGCGCCGGAGCCCGCACTCGGCAAGTGCCTGGGGACGACCGAAGACCTGCCCCGACTGCTCGACGAGAACGACGCCGACGAGGTCATCCTGGCGAGCACCAGCACGACCTGGGAGACGGCGCTCTTCGATCAACTCGCCCAAAATGCGGATCGTCGACCGAACATCCTGCTGCTGCCCACGCCCTTCGAGAGCCTCGTCGGCCGGATGCGCTACCGCTCGATTCACGACGTGCCGCTGATCGAGGTCGTGCGCCAGAGCGAGTGGACGTCGAGGCGGCCACTGAAGCGTGCCATCGACCTCGTTCTCGCCGGGCTCATGCTGCTGCTCGCCCTGCCCGTCATCGGGATCTGCGCCGTCGCCATCCGCAGCACGTCCGAGGGTCCGGTCTTTTACTCACAGACGAGACTCGGGCGCGACCGTCGTCCCTTCAAGATCTGGAAACTGCGGACCATGCGCAACGACGCCGAGACTTCGCAGCAGGAGATCATGGCGCGCCGAGACGATCCGCGGATCACGCCGATCGGCAGCTGGCTCCGCAATCTCCGGCTCGACGAGCTGCCGCAACTCGTCAACGTGCTCGGCGGCTCGATGAGCCTCGTAGGGCCGCGGCCCGAGAGGCCCGGCTTCGTCGCACAGTACTTGGAAGAGGTGCCCGGATACGCCGGCCGTTTCGCCGTGCAGCCGGGCCTGACCGGACTCGCGCAGGTCAACGGCGACTACGACTCGAGCCCCGAGAACAAGCTGCGCTACGACCTCGCGTATCTCGCCAACTGGAGCATCTGGCTCGACGTCACGATTCTGCTGCGCACGGTGAAGATCGTGCTGACTTCCCGAGGAACGTGAGCCGCATCGAACTAGGCCAGGACCGGCAGGCTGCGCACCGCTCGTTCACTGTCGCGTCGGCGCTCGGCCGGAGCGTGCAGCTCGAAGGGCGAGCCGGTGCTCGCTTCGGCGGCGCCGGGACAAAAGGCCGTCGGCGCTCGCTCACCGAGACCGAGCAGATGCTGACGCACCTTCACCGTGGCCTCACGCACCTCGTCGAGCACCGGGCTCCCCCGCCAGAGCTGCGCGAGAGAGCTCTCGTGCAGCGATCCGACGGGGCGGCGCCACTGGACGCAGGGATAGACGTTGCCGAAGGGATCGATGGCGAGGCCGGAGGAACCTGCACCGCAGTGCTTCTGCGGGCGCGCCGGCGCGGACGACGTCTTCACGGGAGCTTCCGATGGAGGTTCCGCCTGTGATGCAGCCGCCGACCGCTGACGCTGAATCTCGAAGAGGCGCTGCAGTCCCTCCCGGGTCGCCGACAACTCGAGCGGGCTGACGTCACCGTCGTCACGGGGCGTGACTTCCGGATCGATCTGCAGGCGATAGCCGAGGCCGTCCGCGATCTCGTACATGCCCTCGATCTCATCCTCGTTCCAACGGGTCAGCGTCGAATTGATCTTGATGCGCAATCCGAGCTCGCGCAGTTCCTCCAGGTTCGCGAGCAGGCGATCGAAGCTGCCGGGGACGCGCGTCTGGCGATCGTGCGTCGCGGCGCAGGCGCCGTGCAGACTCACTTCGATCAGAAACGGATCGATGCGCTCCTGAATGCGTCGCGCTCTGACGCCGCGCAGCGCGTGACCGTTCGATTTGATGCGCACGACGAAGCCGCGGTCGCGCGCCAGCTCGCCGATGTCGAGAAAGCGCGGGTGGGCCAGCGGCTCGCCTCCCGTCAGGATGAGGTTGAGCGCGCCCAGTTCCGCCAGCTCGTCGAGCAGCGCTTCGTACTGCTCGTACGAGAGCGGCTGCCCGCGCAACGCAAGGTCGTTGTAGCAGAAGTCGCAGTCGAGGTTGCAGGCGTACGTCAGCTCGAGAAGAACGGAGAAGAGGACGTTGTCGTCCCAGGTCGTGCGCACGAGGTCGTGATAGCTCAGGGCGAGACCTCCTCGAGGACTCCCGCTTCGACGAGCTCAGCGACGAAGGCGACGGCGTCGGCCTGCAGCTGGCTCCGCTCCGCCTCGAACTCTTGCGCGAGCGAATCGACGAGCTCGTCGAGGTTCGGCTCGCCTTCGAGCAGCTGCAGAATGCGTGCGCCGACCTCGTTCAGCACGAGAACCTCGGCCGCTCGCTGTCGAATGACGATCGCCTCGTCGCCGACCACGCGGAAGCGCACGTCTCGGCGCAGACGCACGCTCACACCAGCACCTCCTGTCGCGAGGGACTCAGCAGCTGCCAGAAGTCGGCATCGCGGCGAAAGGAGAGCTCGGTGACGAGATCCTGCAGCGGTTCGAGGTTGGCGATCAGCCGGTCCAGAGCAAACGGGTCCGAGTTCACGAACGGACAGCTGCCGAGGAGGGCTGCCAGACCCGATCCTCCGCTCAGAGCACGAAGCTCGTGACGTGGACCCTGCACCAGGCGATGGAGGCCCAGCACGACGCCGCAGTCTCCGGGACGTGCGGGCAGTCCGTTGCCGAGCTCGCCGGCGAAAGGTAACCGCTGAGCGAAGGAGCCTGCCCCGTCTGCCGGAAGCACGAGATTGATGTCGTCGCTGAGGACGCCGAGCCCGCGCTCCTGACTCAGGCGCGCCACCGTCGTCTTCCCGGCTCCCGAGGGTCCGATGAAGAGATGAACGCCGCGCTCGGTCAGCACCCCGGACGAGTGCAGCAGAGCACCTCCCTGCCGCAGACAGCGGTACGCACAGAGCACGCGCAAGAGGTTCTCGAAGGCGTCGAGGAAGCGAGGATCGGGGGTCCCGACGGACGACGCGAGAGCACCGTCGACGGGTGTCAGGAGAACCGCGTCGAGAGACTCACGCTCGATCACAGCCAGCAGATCGAAGCCTGAAAGCTGCACGCGGTCCGCGTCGAAGGCACGCTCGAAGGTGCTCACCTCGCCGCTCACGGTGCGCAGGTCGAAGGAAGACTGCGGCGCTCGACGTACTTCGATGTGGACGTCGGGCTGCCGCCCGACGCGCCAGGCGCCGAAGCGTGGCTCGAGGACCTCCACCTGACTCTCGGAGAGTCCGGCGCAGCGAAAGACACCTCCGGGCAGACCGAGGGTCAGATCCGATGTGCCCCAGACCGGGGCAACGGCGCTCTCTCGTTCCACGCGTCCAGACGACGACCGCGGCACGAAGCGCTTCAACGACGCCCCCTGCGTGCGACGCTGCCGAGGAAACGGCGTCGAAGCGAACGAAGGCCGAGGGCCGCCGTCTGCCGGACAGCCCACAGACGCTCGCGAGAGCTTCCCCGCCGGACCCTGCCGAGCGTCCGTTCGCGCGGTGTCGGAACGTCGATCCAATCCGCATCGTCGGGCTTCGTGATCCACACCCCTCCGACCGAGGCGGGCGTCGAGAAGAGAAGCCGGTGCACGCGCAACTGCCCGTCGACGCCCACGAATGCGACGACGTCCCCCGGCAGGACGGCCGCTCCCGGCGTCACGGTCACCCGCTGCCCCTCGCGCAGGAAGGGCTCCATGCAGCGACCGGCGACCTGCAGCGCAAACGTCTCGCCGGCTGAGCTCGCCTCGAGAGCGAGCTGCACGGTCGTCGGCACGGCACCCGTGAGGCGCGCGGGCTCTGAACGATGAAGAGCAGCGGTAAGGGAGAACATCGAAAGGGATCTCATTCGCGAGACTCGCGAACACAAGGCACTATTGTACCTGTGACGCAACGCCCGGAGAACGCGCTCGGCTGCTACGGCAGTAGACCGGGAGACGGCAGGTCTCGCCTGCGCGATGGATCCAGAGCCACCGCACGCGCAAAGGCCTCCTCTGCTGCGCTTCGATCGCCCGACTGCAGCTGTGCCAGCCCGAGATTGAAGTAGGTCTCGGGACGCGGTTCCAGAGCGAGAGAGACTTCGTAGAAGCGGATCGCCGACTCTTCGTTGCCGAGGAGGAGGTAGTGCCCGGCCATGGCCATGGGGATGCGCACTTCCGCGGGGTCGAGCTCGCGGGCCTGCTGCAGGATCCGCAACCCGTTACCGAGCAGCCGACGGGAGTTCTCGCTCCGCGGCTCGGCAGCGATGCGGGCGGCGCGAGCCTCGGTGGTGAAGAGAATCCGGCCCGCTGCAAGGCGATCGAGAGAGCGCTGCGTCGTCACGACGAGCGCAAACAGCACGAGGACCGAAACGACAATCCACGGCCAGCGCGGTGTCTCCCCCGCAGCCGTCTCCTCGCCGCCCGCCATGGACTCAGCCTCTCCACCATCGCTGAGAAGCCACGCGGCAAAGAGGCATAGAGGAAAGCCGGTGAGCGCGAGACGGAGGGGAAAGTAGCCGAGGCACAGCATCAGGACCGCAACCGTGCCGCCGAGAGCAAGCGCTCGAGGCACCGAACCGGCGGGATGTCCCAGGGCCGACCGAAAGAGCCAGGCGACGGAAGCGAGAACGACGAGGACTCCGAGAAGCCCCCACTCGGCGCTTACCTCGAGCAACTCGTTGTGCGCATTACCGAAAGTCGACAAGAGACGATGCTGAGAGAAGAACTCGACATCTCGGTCGAGCAGATCGAGCTTCGCTTCGTTGAAGCGCGCAACGTAAGCGCCGTGGCCGACTCCGGAGAGCGGCATCGATCTCAACTGCTCGACGGCAACGCGCCAGCCGTCGAGTCGCCCACTCAGCGCTGCGTTGAGCTCGCCCTCGGCGATCTGACTCCACTTGGCGAGGACCCGAGATCGCAGCGGCGCCAGAGCCAGCGTCGCTGCGGCGGCGGCGCCGACGGCGAGCGACAGACCAGCCAGACCGCGCCTGCGGTCGAGGAGAAGCAACCAGAAGACGGTGAAGCCGAGAACCGCAGCCACCAACGCCACCAGAGTCTGTGTCGCCAGCAGCGCTGCGCCGATCAGCAGCGCGCTCGCGATGCCCAGCCACCATCCGCGACTCCCGCGCGCGCAGGAAGCGATCCGCGCCTGGCTCAGCAGGAGCGGCAGGACGAGGTAGGCGCCGAGGTCACCGACGGAGCCGGCGAGCGAGGTCAACCGCAGCCGCTCGGCGCCGGAGGACTCGAGTCCAAAGGGACTGTAGAGCCCTGTCGCCTGGAGCAGGCCGATCACCGCCAGCAGGGCGGCTGGAGCGAGCAGCCAATCCAAGAGCCGACGTCCGTCGAGACAGGACCAGAGGGCCAGGCAGAGCAGGCCCACGAGAAGAGGCTCCACTGCGTCGACCGAGTGAGCCCTCATGCCGGTGAGCAGCGCGCTGAGTAACGCGACCAGACCGATACCAACGGCCGCCCAACGAGTCGTCCGCGTGCGCTCGAGCAAGAGGCTCGCCCGATGACCATCGAGACCGGCACTCAGGCAGATCAGAAGGACCGAGACGAGCCCCAGCGCCTGCGCCACCAGCATCTTCGGCAGCGGAAAAGCCTCCCGAATTCCGGGAGCCACGACGACGGCGGTCAGAATCCAGAGGAGAACGACGCACCAGGGAGCGGCTCGCCAACAGAGCTCGCCCAGGCGCGCCGTCCACGCTGCGCGGCTCTGCTTGGGCGCGGCGCGCTTCGCCGCTCTACGGCGTCCACGACGCCCGCTCTTCCTCGCCACAGCCACGCACTCCGGTGTTTCAGCCACGCCTCTCGCGAAACCGGCTCCATCCTACAAAGACCAAGGCCCCGACGACGTCGGCCAGTGCGTCGGCTGCGTCCGCGGTGCGACCGGTGATGCCCTGCAGAATCTCGATCGCCACGGCGTAGAGAACGCAGAACACGAGGATGGGCCTGTAGGAGGTCAGCCCGACGGCCAGGGCGGAACCGCGCAGCTGCAGCGCGAGCCAGAAGAACAGGAGGAAGTGGACGACCTTGTCCGCGCCGAGGAGCGACGCCGGCTGCGGCGGCGACGCCTCCCATTCGACGCCGAGGAGCTGCAGGCCGAACTCGACGAACGCGAGCCAGACGGGTACCGGCACGAGGAGCAGGATAGTGAGCGCGGCGAGCGTCGCCGCCGTCATCAGGTGACGGCGGCGCGCCCGACGCCCCTCGGCCGAGGCCCGATCACCGGCGGCCGATGTAGCCCTCGCTTTCGAGGTGGAGGATGACGCGCTGCGCGCACTCCTCGGGCGTCCGCCCGGCGGTGTCGATCACCAGCTCGGCGTCCTCCGGAAGCTCGTAGGGATCCGAAATGCCGGTGAACGAGTCGATGAGACCGGCACGCGCCTTGGCGTAGAGCCCCTTGCGATCGCGCTCCTCACAGAGCTCGAGCGACGTCGCCACGTGCACCAGGATGAACCCGCCGAGCGGCTGGATCATGTCGCGGACCTCCTGACGGACCTTCTGGTACGGCGCAATCGGCGCGCAAATGGCGATGCCGTAGTTCTTCGTGATCTCCGAGGCGACATAGCCGATGCGACGGATGTTGATGTCGCGATGCTCCTTCGAGAAGCCCAGCTCGCTCGAGAGGTTGGTGCGCACGATGTCGCCGTCGAGCAGCGTCACGGGCCGTCCACCCATCTCCAGAAGCTTGACTTGGAGCACGTTCGCGATCGTCGACTTACCAGCACCCGAGAGGCCGGTGAAGAAGACCGTGAATCCCTGCTCCGCGCGCGGCGGGTGGCTGGCGCGCAGCTCGTTGGCGACTTCGGGGAAGGTGAACCACTCCGGAATGTCGAGGCCTTCGGAGAGTCGACGGCGAAGCTCGGTCCCAGAGATCGACAGCGTGCGGGTGCCCTCCTCGACTTCGTCGATGGGCTCGTAGCTGTCACGGCCCTCGACGTAGACCATCATGCGGAACGGCACCATTTCGATGCCCATCTCCTCTTGATGCTCCTGGAAGAGCTCCTGTGCGTCGTAAGGACCGTAGAAAGGGTTGCCTTCGGCGTCGTTGCCCGGTCCCGCGTGATCACGGCCGACGATGAAGTGCGTGCAGCCATAGTTCTTGCGGATGAGTCCGTGCCAGACGGCTTCCCGCGGGCCGGCCATGCGCATGGCCAGCGGCAGCAGCGCCAGCTCGGCGGTGTTGCGGGGGTAGTGGCGCATGATGCGCTGGTAGCAGCGCACCCGCGTGTAGTGGTCCAGATCACCCGGCTTCGTCATGCCGACGACCGGATGAACGAGGAGGTTGGCCTCGAGCTCCCTGGACGCGCGCAGCGTCAGCTCGTAGTGAGCGCGATGCATCGGGTTGCGCGTCTGAAAGGCGACGGCGTTGTTCCAGCCGAGCTTGGACATCTGGCGGCGCAGCTGAGCGGGGGTCAGACGCAGCCGCGGATAGTCGTACTGCGACGGCAGTCGAAGGCCCTCGAGGGTGCCGCCGACCGCGTAGTCGTTGACGCGGTTGTACAGGTAGGCGACCGCGGGATGCGTCTTGTCGCGACTGCCGTAGACCTTGTCGGCTTCGAGGTCGCGGTCGTACTTCCACACGTCTTCGACGTTCAGAACCGCGAGCATGACACCCTCGGGATCTCGCAGCGCCAGTCGATCACCCTGCTGGAGACCGCTGGCGGTCTCTTCGTCGACGTCGAGCGTGATCGGCATCGGCCAGAGGGTGCCGTCGGCGAGACGGAGGTCGTTGCAGATCGACTCGAAGTCGGCCTGGGTATTGAAGCCTCTCAGCGGCGAGAAGCCGCCGTTGAGGAGAAGCTCGAGATCGCAGAGCTGGCGGGACGTCAGTGACCAGGAGGCGAAGTCGCGCGAGCTCTCGCGGAGCTCCTCCTGCCGTTCTTCGCCGACGATGAGCTCGACGAGCTCGCCGCCGTGGGGGCTATTCAGGTGATCGATCATGTTCCCTCTCGGAAAGAAATTGGCCAGAACCAGCGGACGCGAGACGACCCAGTTGCCGCACGTGCGGCATCGGATTCCTGTCGGGGCTCGATGCTCTGGAAATCAGGAGTGGCGTCGGCAAGAAGCGACGGCGGACTGCGAGGATGCAGCGGAAGCAGGTCTCGGAGGCCGCGCTGTCGGGCCTCGGGGGCTTCCCAAGCCGCGAATTCTAAGCCAACCTTGAAGGAGCGACAAGGCCGGTTGAGCCTTGGAGATCAGCCCCAGCGAGCCTCCGTTTCCCAGGATTCATGAAGACATTCGGTCTACTTCTCGCAGCCTCCACGTTGGTGCTCGGCACGATCGATCTCTTGGATCGACGCCAGCTGACCGAAGAGCTCAGCCTCATCCTCGAGGAGAACGACCGCGGCGCAGACGTGCCGCTCCTTGCGGCCGAGCCCGATCGAGTTCGACGGCGCGTTCTGGCCTCACGCGCCCTGCTGCAGGGAGCGCTGGAGCCCTTTCCGCCGGCCGTGTCGGAGGAGTTGATCGGCGCACTGCTCGCCCAGCGCACCGAACAGCTCAACACTGCGCACCAGCTCGCCGAACGGGCCGCGCGAGACCGGCCCGAGGACTGGCAGGCGCAGATGATCGTCGGCGCCACGACGTATCTGGAGCGGTCGCTCCGACAGGACCGCACGCTCTTCACCGCATCGGCGGACTGGGAGGAGCCGCTGCTGCGGGCGATCGAGCAGGCGCCGAGCAAGCAGGAGCCGCAGCGCTTCCTCAGCATGGCCTACCTCGAAATCTGGAGGATGCTCTCAGAGCGCAAGAAGGAGCTCACCCGCCAGATGCTGCGCGAGGCCTTCGAGGACCGCACCACCTACGAGCGCTACATCGGACCGTGGCTGCGGGTGAACTCCGACCTCGACGAAGCCTTCGAGGTCCTGCCGCTGCGACCCTTCGTTTGGCGCGACCTGCGAGCGCGACTGCGAAGCGCTCAGGACTGGCGTCGCTACCTGATCGCCCTGGAACGTCTCGACGAGGCACAGCGTCTCGAGCTCGAGAGCTGGCGCGTCGAAGCTGAGGAGCGCCTGCGGCTCGGCGACCTCAAGCGCGGCCGCACTCTGCTGATCGAGGTGCTGGGTGCGCTCCCGGTCGACGGGCGCTGGGCCGCGCTCTTCGATGGCACGCTCACCGAGCTGCCGCCCGGCCCCATCCATCGCGTGCCGGCGCAGAACGTGGCCTCCTGGCTCGACTGGGCTCTCGATCTGTGCACCTTTCGCGAGTGCCCGCTCTCCGACGAGAGCCTTCGTCGTGCTGCTGGCCTCGCCCTCGACCTGCCGGCGAGCCGTCGCGCAGCGGCACTGGCGGCGAGCGGCAATCTGTCACGGGCCCAGGCACTCTTCGATGACGCTGCGGACCCGACGACGAACGAATGGTCGCTCTACCACCTGCTTCGCGCCCGTCGTTACGTCGCGCTCGACGACGCCTCCGCGGCGCGAGAGGCACTGGCCCTGGTGAACTCCCTGCCGGAGCTCCGGCTCGGAAGCGTCGCAACTCGCCGACAGTTGGGCGAGCGGCGGCCAGCAGACGATGCGACGTGGCAGCAGCCGAAGGAGCATCGCTTCGCCCTGCCGCTGACTCTCGACGTCGAGGCAGACACGCTCGATCTGCTGCTCGCCGAGCTGCCTCCTCGCGGCTGCCCGATCGACATCCTCGTCGACGGTTCGAGCGTTGCGCGCCGCCTCGCCCATCCGTCGCGACCCCGTCTTCGCATCCGCCTCGAGGTGCCGTTGACCCGCGGCGAGCATCGGCTGGAGGTCGACTCGCCCGCAGGCTGCTACCTCACCCCGGGACCGGCGACTCTTCGCTGACGGTCTCCCGGAAGACTCCGGGTCCCCGGCCGATCGCGCAACCGCAGCCGAGGATGACGGCAAAGGCGACAGCGTTCGCCGGGAGGGTCAAGGAGAAGTCAGCCAGGGAGTGGACGCAAGCAGCGACCGTGCTTCCCAGGACCGCCAGTGCCGCAGCCCGCGTCTCGGAGCGCTCCGAGCGCAGCGCTCCGAGGAGGCGCAGGCAGTAGAGGCCTCCGGCCACCGCGAGGATGAAGACGCCCAGCAGTCCGGTCGTGACGGCGAGCTCGAGCACGTCACTGTGTGCGTGCCACCACTCGCCCGAGAGCCCGGCCGGTTGCACCAGAGGGAACGCCTGGCGGAACCCACCGAGGCCGGCACCGAAGAGTGGCGCTGCTGACCACAGCTCGAGGGCAGCTTCGTAGGCGGCACGTCTCTGGCTCCACTGCAGTTCGAAGCGACTGGTGCCAAGGAGGCGTCCGAGCGCCTGTCCCTCGAGACTCAGCCACCAAAGCGACGAAAGAGCGAGTCCCGCAAGGCCGGCGACGAGCAGGCCTGCACGCCAATGCTTCTCGAGAGCCGCCACCACCAGAGACTGGAGACCGACGACCCCCAGAGCGGTCAGCATTCCTGCTCTCGAGCCGGTCAGCGCCAGCGCAATGAAGAGCGTCACCCAGGCGAGCACGAGGAACGGCAGGCTCCACTGCAGGCCGTCCCCGGAATCACGGCGACGCCACCGCCACCAAACGGAGGCCAGGAGGAGCGGCAGGATGAGGCCCAGGAAGAAGGCGAGGTGGTCCGGGTTGACGAAGGTACCGCGTAGCCTGCCGACGTCGCCGGCGATCTCTCGGCCCCAGATCTGCGTCGCGTTGGCGGAGAACCGCTGCCCACCGTAGATCGCCTGAAAGAGGCCCGCCGCGACCAATCCGACGAAGAAGATCCGCCGCGCCTTCGTTCGAGTCCCCAGTACGGCGGCCGTCGAAACCGTCGCCGCGCAGCACAGCCAGAAAACTGAGGCAGAACGCGAAGCGGCCGGAGCAACGCTACCGAAGGCCCAGAAAACACTCGCTCCCTCGGCGAGCTCGAGACGCAGGCCTCGCGAGGACTGCAGAAGGCCGAGCAACGCGATGAGTGCGAGTCCGATGACGAGCGGTGGCGTACGAAGACCGTGACTTCGTGCACGCCAGTGAGTCCATGTACCGACAATGCCCAGCGCGAGGAACAGGAGCAACGACGCCAGCACGCCCACGCTGCCGAAGGGCAGCGGTGCCAGCGCTATGATCGCGGCGAGCGCCGCCGGCGTCCATGGCTCGAAATCGCGTATCATCAATAGGTTAGGGCGCATCGCTTCCGGATCTTCCGACGTCGCGACCCCCGATTGTAGTCCTCCGGCTCCCCCTCTCTCCTGACTCAGTGGAAGCCTAAACATGCGTTTGGTTGATTGCCCGTTCGTGAGCTCTGAGCGTCGTCCGCCTGCCGAAGGTGTCGCCTCAGCTTACAGCCTCTTTCTATTTTTTCTATTTTTTCTAGTATTCTTCGCTGCCGCGCCTGCGACCGCGCAGTTCACGCAGTTTCGGGCCCCCGGAAGCCAGGCAGAGAGAACGTCGGACGTGCACGAAGAGTTGAGAGAAGCCCTGACCGACGCGCGCTGGCAGGCGGGTCCGCTCTACATCGACCCGTGGATCGGCATCCGTGAGCTCACCTGGGTCGACAACGTCTTCGCCGCAAACGGCGATGAGGTCTCGGACTTCACGACGACCGTCGGAGCCGGCCTTCGCTTCTTCGTCCCCGTCGGCAACAGCACCGTGCTGGCGGCGAGCGCACTTCCCGAGTACAACTGGTGGGCCGATCTCGAAGAGCGACGCCGACTCAACGGGCGCTACGCCGCAGGACTCTTCACGGAGACGAACCGACTGACCCTGGAGCTCGAGGGCCGTCTCGAAGAGACGCAGACGATCGTCACACCCCAGATCGAGCAGCGCATCAACCAACGCCTGGAGCAGATCCGCGGCGACGTCGAGTTTCGGCTCTACCGCTCGCTGCGCCTCTTCGCCGAAGGCTCGAACTCGACCTTCGAGAACCTTCTCGACGAGCTGCCCCGAGAGCTGGTCCCTCAGTTCACGGCCCTCGATCGAGACGAAGACGTTCTCAGAGCGGGACTGCGCTTCTCGATCTACGACCGGCTCCATCTCGGCTTCGGGGTCGAGGACTCCGAGGTCACCTTCGCCGATCGGGCATTCGACGTCTCGAACTCCGGCACCGCACCCGTCTTCGAGCTCGAGTTCGACAACGAGCAGTTTCTCTTCCTCCTCGACCTCGCCTGGCGCGACCTGGAGCCACTCGCTGGCTCGGACTTCGTGCCCTACGACGACATGACAGGTAGTGCCACACTGACAATTGATGTCAACGACGACTTCCGACTCAGCGGATACGGCCGAAGAAACCTGATCTACGCCATTGGCTCGCAGTTTGCTTACTTTGAAGACGACACGCTCGGTGTCTCCATCGGGCGCCGTGTCAAAGAGCGAATGCGAGTGCGGCTGTTCGCGGAAACCGCTGATCACGACTACGTCCCCCGACCGGGGTTCGAAGACGAACGTCAGGACGACGTCACCCAGATCGGCGCGGCTTTCTCCTTCGATTGGTCCGACGCTCTGACCTTCGTTCTCCAGGGCGGCGTCACGGACGTGGACTCGAGCATCGACTTCTTCGATCGCGAAACGACCTTCGTTTCGCTCTCTCTCAGCTTCAACGAGCTCGCCTGGCCTTAGAACCGCCGGGTGGCTCACCCCGAGCCAGCTCCCCTCTCATGCTCTGTTTTCCCTCCCTCAAGAGACCTCTCCTTTTCGTCTCGCTGCTGATCTCTCTCGCCGCGCTCGGCGCGGCGAGCTCGCTGTCAGCTCAGTCGGACGACTACGAGATCGGAGCCCGAGACCTGCTGCGCCTGAAGGTCTTCGAAGCACCGGAGTTCGACGCCGACCTGCGGGTCGACGAGCGGGGCATCGCCAGCCACCCGATTGCCGGTGATCTCAGCGTTGGAGGCAGGACTCTGACTCAGGCGCGACTCGACATCACTGAAGCGCTGGAGTCTCGCTTTCTGCAGAAGGGGCGCGCGACCGTTTCTCTCGAGGTCGTCGAGTTCCGCTCACGCCCAGTGCGCGTCATCGGCGCCGTCAACTCACCGGGCGAACTCGAGTTCAGCGGCTCGATGACGCTGATCGAGGCTCTGACGGCCGCGGGCGGTCTGAACGGCAAGCAGGGGAACGTCGCCTACGTCCTGCGTCGAGCCAGCAACGGGCTGAGCGACCAGGTGGAGATTCAGCTCGAGGAGCTGCTGGTGCGCGGTGAGATCCGAGCGAACCTGCCGCTCTTCCCCAACGACTTGGTCAACGTGCCGGAAACGGTCGAAGTCACCGTCTACTGCCTCGGCGAAGTCAACGAGCCTGGCGCCCAGGTCTTCAAGAGCAACGAGCGCATCACCCTCCTCGCCGCGATCGCCAGCGCAGGCGGACTCACCGACCGGGCCGCGCGCAAGGTCGTCATCAAGCGTCGCCAAGCCGACGGCTCGGAAGAAGAGATCGTCGTCGACTACAAGAAGATCACCACCGGCCGCCGCGAGGACGTCACGCTGCAGAGCGGCGACGTGGTCCTCATCAAGCAGTCCTTCCTCTAGTCCCCTCATGAAACAGCCAACACACGAACTGCAAGAGCGCATCTTCGACGAAGGCGGTAGCGAGATTCACCTCTCCGACTACCTGGAGATCCTGCGCCGTCAGTGGCGTCTGATTCTCCTCGCCGGTCTCGCCGGGATCGGCGTCGGACTGCTGCACTTCTTCAACACCGCGGACACGTTTCAAGCGTCGACGCGTATCCAGATCACGCGGCAGAGCTCCAATCCGCTCGGCAGTCAGGCCTACTGGATGGAGTCGTGGTGGAACCCCGAGTTCTATCCGACGCAGCAGGAGATTCTGAAGAGCCGCGGGCTCGCGCAGAGAGTCGTCGAACGCCTGCGCCTCTGGGAGGACGAGGCCTACGTCGGCAGCGCTGCAGGCAAGGGTCCGGGATCCGCCGAAGCCGACCAGGCGATGATCGGAAGCCTCGCCAACCGCGTGCGTGGCGGCCTCGAGATCCGCGAGGTGAAGGGCACGCAGCTCGTCGACATCGTCTACCGCGCAGGCAAACCCGAGCAAGCGATGCGCATCGCCAACGCCTACGCGGAGGCCTTCATCGACTACGGCAAGGCCGAGCGGCGCCAGGCGGCGACGAGCGCCTCGACCTTCCTCGCCGACGAGATCGACAACCTCAAGACGGAGCTCGACGAAAAGGAACGCCGACTCCAGGAGTACGGCCGGCAGTCCGACATCGTCGCGATCGATCCGCAGTCGAACGTCACGCTGCAGCGCCTGGACTCGGTGAACGCCAACCTCGTCGAAGCTCGTAAGCAGCGCATCCAGGCGGAGGCCCGTTACAACGAGATCCGCAACCGGCCGCGCGAGTCGGTCGCGGACTCTCTCTCGGGGGGCCTGGTCAGCACCCAGCGCAACCAGCTCATCGAGCTGCAGCGCGACTACACGACCAAGCTCAAGACCTACCGCCCCGACTTCCCGACGATGGTCGAGCTCAAAGCGACGATCGACGAAGCAAAGCGCGAGCTCGACGCGCTGGTCGAGGACCGCGCGGAGCAGGCCATCGACGACGCGCGCAGCATCTTCCAGGCGGCGCAGCGCGAAGAGCGCGCACTGGCGGCCGAGTACGAACAGATCAAGCAAGAGACGCTGCGCTTTCAGTCGGCGTCGGTCGAGTACAACAACCTCAAGATCGAGGTGGAGGCGGGCCGCGAGCTGCTGAACAACCTGACGCGGCGCCAGTCCGAGACCAACGTCGCGGTCTCCGGCAGCGACGAGTCGACGATCCGTCAGATCGACGTCGCCCTGCTGCCCGGCTCCCCCGTCAGCCCGAACCTCCGCAAAGATCTCGGGGTCGGGCTGCTGTTCGGACTCTTCGCCGGCGTCGGACTCGTCTTCCTCTTCGAGCTCCTCGACCGCACGGTCAAGACGCCCGACGAGCTCGAACGTCGCCTCGGACTCTCGACCCTCGCCGTCATCCCGGACGTCTCCGGTCGTCCGGGCTACGGCTACCTGTCGCGCTACGGCTATGGTTACGGCTACGGCTACGGCGCCAACGGCAATCGCAAGCGGGCGCGCGAGGCCATCTCGATCGATCTGGTCCCCCACCATCGACCGCGCCTGGCCGTCTCCGAGGCCTACCGAGCGCTGCGCACGGCGCTCCTCCTCTCCACCGCGGACGAGCTGCAGGTCGTCGCCGTCACTTCGGCGACGTCGGGCGAGGGCAAGACGACGACCACCGGCAATCTCGCCGTCGTCCTGGCCCAGCTCGGTCGACGCGTCCTGCTCATCGACGCCGACCTGCGCAAACCGAGAGCTCACGAGTTCTTCCAGATTTCGAACCGCGTCGGCGTCGTCAACTACCTCGTCGGCCAGAGCTCGCTCGAGGAGATCGTGCACCCGACCGAGGTCGACAACCTGGTGGTGGCACCCTCCGGCCCGAGCCCGCCGAACCCTTCGGAGCTGCTCTCCTCCGAGAGCATGTCGGACCTGCTGCGAGAGGCGCGCAAGCACTACGACTTCGTTCTCATCGACACGCCGCCGACGCTCGCCGTCACCGATTCGACCCTCCTGGGCGACATGGCCGATGGCGTCGTGCTCTGCTTCCGCGCCGGCCGACTGACGCGCGAAGACGCGCGTGCCTGCACGCACCGTCTGCGCCAGGCGGGTGTCAAGATTCTGGGATCCGTGCTCAACGGCTACCGCCCGCTGCGCGGACGCCTCGAGCGCGGCTACTCGTACCACTACGAGGCCTACGGAGAGCACGCGGAGCAGTCTCGCCGAGACGCGGTGGCCTGATGATCGACATCCACAGCCACGTGCTGCCGGGGATCGACGACGGCGCAGCGTCTCTCGAAGAGGCTGCCGAGATGTGCCGCCGCGCGCTGGCCGACGGCTGCACTGCCATCTTCGCGACGCCGCACGTTCACCACCCGCAGTGGCCCGAGCAGTCTCTCGACGAGCACCGCCGACTGCGATCGGCGCTGCAGGCTCGGCTGGGGCTCGAGATCCGGGTGTGCGGCGGGGCCGAGCTCCGCGTCGACTCGCACTACTTCGACGTTCTCGATCGGCTCGCTAGCGATCACGAGGGACTTCTGCTGGCAGATTCCTCCTACCTGCTGATCGAGTTCGACTGGGCGCCCGTGGGCCCCAACCCTCGCTCCGTCGTCCACGAGACGCTGCTCGCCGGCTACCGCCCCATCGTCGCCCACCCTGAGCTGTACGACTGGCTGCGCGACCCTCCCGATCTCCTGCCGAAGCTGGTCGAGCGCGGCGCGCGTCTGCAGGTGACCGCAGCGAGCCTCGTCGGCAACTACGGCCGCACCGCTCGCATCGCGGCGCTGCGTCTGCTCGATGCGAACCTCGTTCACTTCGTCGCCAGCGACTGTCACAACCTCACTCATCGTCCCCCCGGTCTGTCCGAAGCCCGCAAGCTCGTGGCCAAGCGCTACGGCGACGAGCACGCGCGCCGCCTCTTCGAAACGAACCCGAAGGCGATCCTGGAAGACCGCGAGCTCGAGGAGAACGCCGCATGAACAAGCCTTCCCGTGCGAAGAGCCCCGCCTCTCTCTTCTGCTTCGCCCTGCTGCTGACGCCGTTCGCTTCGGTCGCGGCACAGGCCGACGAGCCGCTCCCCGAGCGGGGCTACTACGACCAGAGACTTCGCGAGGGCTCGCGCGCGCTCGAGAACGGCGAGGCCGATCGCGCGGTCGCCGAGCTGAGGCTCGCCTGCTTCGGCTATCTCTCCGAGCCGCGCCAGCTGACACCTTGCCTCGCAAAGCTCGCTCTCGCTCAGTCCGCGGCCTCGAAAGCCGGCTCCGACGTCGGGCGTACGGTCGACCGGCTCCAGCAGTTGGAGGAGCGCTTTCAAACGGTCAGTCAGGGAGCTCTGCCGATCGATCTCCACGCCCGATTGCGCCAGGTGCTGGCGCCGCGGGCACAGGCTCTTGCGCTCGCTGCCGACTCCATCCTGCTAGCGGAGTCTCTTCCCGAGCCACAGCCACTTCCCGAGCCCGCGGCTCCGACAGCCGAGGCCGTTCGCAAGCCGGCGTCAGAGGTCGCAGCCACCGCTCCGCCGGCGTCCGCGCCGGCGATCGTCCAGCCGATGGCCGGCGAGCTGCCGAGCCTCGCCGTCGCCACCCTCGAGAAGGCGCGCAAGCTCTACGAATCTGCAGCACGTATCTCGGAGCTGGAGGAGGCGCTCTCGTTGGCACGCACCGTCGCCGACGAGCACGCCGAGTCGGAGTTCGCTCAACAGCTTGCCGCCGAAATCGCCTTTCGCGCGTCGCGCTTCGCCACCGCTCTCCGTTACTTCGAGCGCGGAATGCCGCTGCCACAGCTGCGCTCGGATCTGCGCTTCTACCGCGCCGTCAGCCTGTACGAAGTGGGACTTGCCGACGCCGCTCGTCGGGCACTCGAAGACTGCCTCGGCGACGTCGAGCCGTCTCCCTGGGTCGACGAGGTGAAGCGTCGAATCCTGGACGAGCCGCGCGCCTGAACGCCATGCGCCTCGCCGTCGCCACCCTGTGCTCACACACCCTCCACGAGGGCCGGTGGTGGTCGTACGAGCCCTACGTGCGCGAGGCCAACCGCTGGGCCTCGATCTTCGAAGAGCTGCACATCGTCGCGCCGGTCGAATCCGGCCCTCCGGCGCCCTTTTCCGCGCCTTATGACGAGCACGCCAAGATCGAGCTGCTGCCCTTCCGGCACGACCGCGGGCGCGGCGTCGACCAAGCGCGAACCCGTTTCTGGGAGCTCCCGAAGATGTGGGCCCGCCTGCTGCAGGCCCGCCGCCGCACCGATGCGATGTGCCTGCGCGCGCCGAGCAACATCGCCCTCGCCGGCCTCCTCCTCGGTCCTCTTCTCGGCTCGCGACGACTGGCTCGCTACACCGGCCAGTGGACCGACTACCCCGGCGAAGCAAGGTCCTATCGCCTGCAGCGGAAGCTGCTCGCCAGCCGTTGGTGGGGCGCGACGACCTTCGTCTACGGAGAGCGCGGTGAGCAGCCGAGCTGGGTCGTGCCGTCCTTCAACGCGATCCTGACCGAAGACGATCTACCGGCGAAGAGCGACGCTCTGCCGACGACGAGCCCTCCCAGGATCCTGTTTGTCGGTCGGCTCTCGCGAGCCAAGAACGTCCACGTGCTTCTGCGCGCTCTCGCCGAAGTGCGGGCCGAATGGACCCTCGAAATCCTCGGCGACGGGCCAGAGCGCGACAACCTCGAGAGGCTGTGCGCCGAGCTCGACCTCGACGCGCGCGTCTCCTTTCGCGGCGCGACGCCCTTCGAAGACGTCGTCGAGTCGTACCGCGAAGCCGACGCGCTGGTGCTCGCCAGCGAGACCGAGGGCTGGCCGAAGGCGCTCGTCGAGGGCATGAGCTTCGGACTCGCCTGCGTCGCGTCAGATCGCGGACTGATGCCCGACATCGTCGGCGACGGTCGCGGCTGGCTCGTCGAACCGGGAGACATCGACTCGCTGCGGGATGCGCTGCGGGAAATCGTGGGTGGCGGCGAGCCCGTCGAGGGGAGGCGCCTCAACGCACGCACCTGGGCTCGCCAGTACACGCTCGACGGCCTCGAGCGACAGATCGTCAGCACGCTCAACGAGCGTTGGGAGACGCGCTTTCCCGAGCCGAGACGGAGCGCCGCCTGATGCGGGTCGCCCAACTCGTCGACTCTCTCGATCCCGGCGGCACGGAACGTGTTGCCGTGCAGATCGCCAACGGGCTCGCCCAGCGTGGGCTCGAGTCACACCTCCTGACCGGACGCAGGGACGGCGCTTTGGGACAGGAAGTCGCGTCGAGCGTGCACCGGCACTGCCTCGAGCGGCGGCACCGACTCTCGCCGAAGACGGTCGTGCGTCTCGCCCGGTACCTTGGGCAGCACCGGATTGACGTTCTGCACGCCCACTCCACTTCGCTCTTCCTGGCTGCCGCTGCGGCGCTGCTGCAGCCACGCACCCGCATCGTCTGGCACGACCATTACGGCAACGCCGCCAGCGAACCGCGCAACCACCGCATCTACGCTCTCGCTGCACGGCGGGTCGACGCGGTGGTCTCGGTGAACCGCGATCTGCAGCGGTGGGCGACCGACGATCTCGGCGTGCCTTCAGCCTCGGTGCACTACCTGGCGAACTGGATCAGCCCGCGTCCCGTGATCGAGGAGACTTCGACGCTTGCCGGCGCCACCGGCGGGCGCATCGTCTGCGTCGCGAACCTCAGACCGCAAAAGGCACACGACGTCCTGCTCCGAGCCTTCGACGCCGTGCGCGCGTCGCATCCCAAAGCCAGCCTGTCCCTGGTCGGTGCCGGCCTCGAGAGCGAGCACGGCCGGGCGCTGCAATCCGAGGTCGCCCGGCTGGAGCTCACCGGAACGGTTCACTTCCTCGGCGTGCAGCGCGACGTGCCGAGCCTTCTCGATCAAGCCGACGTCGGCGTGTTGTCCTCGCTGTCCGAGGGGCTTCCTCTCGCGCTCCTCGAATACGGCCAGGCAGCGCTGCCCACGGTGGTCACCGCGGTCGGCGACTGCGATCAGGTCGT
>JBCCLJ010000020.1:0-54125 GCA_039026915.1 Acidobacteriota bacterium | reverse complement strand
TTTCAGGACGGCGACGGCGCTCCGGTCTACGAAGGTTGGATCCGGGACCAGGAGCGTGAACGGGAGCTCGAGGAGCTTCTGCAGCGGCAGGAGTCGCTGTTCATGTCACTGTTCACGGCGGTCGCCGAAGCGATGATCGTTCTGGACGATCGCGGCATCGTTGTCTCCTGCAATCAGGCAGCAGAGCGGTTGCTCGGTGAGAAGCTGGATCGCCTCCTGGGTCGCCACATCACGGCCTGCTTCGAAAGCTACGCCGCCGCGTCGGGAGAAGAGCTTCCGGCGTCGTCGCTGCCGGCCGTGCAGACGCTGGCTTCAGGCGAGAGCTCGGAGAACGACCTGGTCGGCTTGCAGCTCAAGTCGGGTGATCGCATTTGGGCTCGCATGCGCTCGGCGGCCGTCAGGCTCCCGGGAGGCGCGTCGAGTTCGGTGATCGTGTCTCTTGTCGATCAGACCCAGCTGCAGCTCCTCGAAGAGAAACTCGTGGACGCCCAGAAGTTGGAGGTCTCGAGTCTTGCCGCCCACGGCATGACGCACGACCTGCGCAATGCCGTCACGTCGATCGGTGCCATGGCGGAGCTCATCGAAGAGCGCGACGACGATCTCGCGGAGGCCAAGCGCCACGCGGAGCAGATTCGTCAGGCCGCGGGGCACGCGCACTCCATCGTCTCGCAGATCCTCGGCTTTACGCGCAACCGCACGACGCAGCTTGCTCCGGTCGAAGTCGATGGCGTGATGGTCGGCTTGCGCGATCTGCTGCGCGGCATGATTCCGCGGGAGATCTCCCTCGAGGTCGATCTCAGGGCTCGTGGGCACCGGGTTCTCAGCACCGTCGGCTACGTCGAGCAGATCATCCTCAACCTCCTGATCAACGGGCGCGATGCGATGCTGGACGGGGGCAAGCTGACCATCGAAAGCGAGCTCGTCGCATTGCTGGAGCCGAAGACGCTCGGCGGCCGCGAGCTCAGCGCGGGCTCCTACGTCTTGCTCACCGTCACGGACGAAGGCGTCGGCATGGAGGCGCCCGTGCGCCAACGGGCATTCGAGCCTTTCTTCACGACGAAGGGTCAGCAGGAAGGAACCGGCCTGGGGCTCTGGTCGGTGCGCAACCTGGCGCAGCGCGGCGGCGGAGAGGCCGTCATCGAGTCGTCTCTCGGCAGAGGCACGATCGTACGCGTCTACCTGCCCCTGGTTTCTTGACCCGCGCGTTCCCCCGACCCGCTCTTCTCCGTCGTGGAGACTCGCGGTTGGAGAGAACACCTGGGCCCTCTGGCGCAGGAGAATCTGCCTCGGCCAGCCGCTAGACGGCGAGGGAACGCCGCACGACGTCGACCAGCTCGCGCAGGTCGAAGGGCTTGACGACCGTCGGGCCGCGAAGCACCGGTTGGTCGTCGCGGAGCTGCCCGAAACCACTCATGTAGATGTAGCGCAGCGTCGGCTGTTCCTGCGCGAGCAGGTCGACGAGATCGCGACCGTCGAGCTCCGGCATGGTGATGTCGGTGAGCACGAGGTCGGCGAGCGTCGGGTTGCTGCGGAACATCTCGAGGGCCTTGAGTGGCCGGTCCACGGCGATTACTTCGTAGCCGGCGCCTTCGAGCACCTCGGATGCCATGTCGAGAACCAGGCGCTCGTCGTCCACGACGAGGATGGTCGCCGCTTTCTGTCCCGCGCTGGCCGCCGGAGCTTTTGGCGCCTCGATCTCTTCGGGGCGGTCGCGCAGCGTTGGCAGGTCGATGCTGACGGTCGTGCCGCGCCCGACCTGACTGTGAATGTCGAGGTTGCCGCCGCTGCCGCGGACGATGCTCGCCGCCGAGCTCAACCCGAGACCGGCTGGCCGGTGCGGCTTGGTCGTGAAGAAGGGGTCGAGGATCAGTCCCATGATCTCCGGCGCGATGCCCGTTCCGAGATCGGTGACGTCGATGCGCGCCTGTTCGCTGTTGGTCGTCAGAGAGAGCGTCACGCGCCCGCCTTGGGGCATCGCCTCACGAGCGTTCGTCACCAGGTTGAGGAGCACCGTTTCGAAGTGGTTGGGATCGATGTCGACGAGAACCTCGTTCGAACCGACGCGCATCTCGAGAGGCATCGAGCCGAGTAGGCGCTTCATCTTCGGCTCGGCCTCGCGGAGCAGGGCCGCGAGGTCGACGACTTTGGGGGAAAGCGTCGGGTGACCGCTGAGTGTCTCGAGCTGGCGCACGAGCCCGCGCGCCCTTTCGCCGGCAGCGCGGATCTGCTCGAGCTGCGGCCGGAGAGGCTCGGACTCGTCGCGCCCCAGAGCGAGATCCGTCGTGCCGAGCACCACGGAGAGCATGTTGTTGAGGTCATGGGCAAGTCCGGCCGCCAAGCGCTCGATCGCCTCCTGCTTTTCGAGCGCGCGGTTTTGCTCCTCGTCCGCAACCAGCGCCTCTTCGACGCGCTTGCGCTCGCTGGCGTAGCGAAGGCTGCGCGCCAAAGCGATCGAGTCCACCTCGCTCTTCACGAGAAAGTCCTGGGCCCCTTCGCGCAGAGCCAGCTCGCTGAGGCCGTCGCGGTCCTGTGTCGCCAGCGCGATGACGGGAATCTTGGGGGCCGTCTCACGAAGGGCGCGCAGGCCGTTGACACCTCGCGAGCCGCTGCGATCGAGGTCGAGCAGAATCGTCTTGAACGTGCGGCTGCGCAGGATCTCGGTGGCCCGCTGCACCGTCGCCACCCACTCCGATTCCACGCCCGGGCCCACGGCGTCGGCGAGGAAGTCCTGAATGAGCCGCGCTTCGGACTCGCTCTCTTCGATGAGGAGGATAGGGCCTTGGGTCATGGCGAGATCGTGGGCAGCGACGGTTAGGCGCTGCCAATCCAGTCTAGTCGTTGGTCGGGGACGTCTTGGTGCGCGGAAAGGTCATCAGAATCTCGGTGCCGCGTCCCGGCTCGCCGTCGACGCGAATCGATCCGCCGTGGCGTTCCGTCAGCCGACGGCAAATCGCCAGGCCGAGGCCGGTCCCTTCGATCTCGTCGGCCGCATGAAGCCGTGCGAAGGGCTCGAAGACGCGCTGCCGCTCCTCGACGGGAATGCCCAGACCGTTGTCCGTCAGTCTGATGACGACGTTGTCGCCGTCGACGCGGCCCTCGATGACGATCTCCGGCGCCGCCTCGCTCCGGTACTTGAGGCTGTTGGAGATCAGGTTCTGAAAGAGAAGGACGGCGTCGGAGTGGTTGGCCAGCACGTCCGGCAGCCGTTCGGAAAAGACGTGCGCGTTGGTCTCTTCGATCTGAAGTTCGAGGGCCTCGAGCGCTTCGGCCAGCGCCTGCTTGAGATCCGTGGGAAGGGTCTTGATCGGGCCGGCCGTGGCGCTGGAGAGCTCGTTGAGACGAGCGATCATCGCTCCGAGACGGTGGGCGCCCTGACGGGCAAAGGCCAGGAACTCCCGTCCCGTCTCGTCGAGCTTTTCGTCGTACTCCTTCTCGAGCAGATCGAGATAGCTGCGCAGAGCCCGAAGCGGCTCACCCAGGTCGTGAGCCGCCATAGCGAGGATTTCCTGCCCGGACTCTCTCGCCGTCTCGGTGCCGTCCGAGAGCTGACGGTTGAGAACGATGTAGCGGTCGCCAGGAAGTGCGGTGAGGCGTGATTCGAAGCGCATCGGAGGCGTCCCCGTCGCGGCTGCGATCTCGAACTCCTGACGGTGGACGCGCTGACCGAGCGAGGCGAGGTTCTCGGGCTTCGTGGCTTCGTAGAGGGCGGGAAAGGCGAGTCCGATTTCCGTCCCGACGAGCTGCACGGAGGCGAGGCCTCCCTGAGACTCCTCAGCAGCGTGCACCTCGGTGATTCGGCCGGTGGCGTCGAGAAGAAAGAGCACGTCCGGAAAGACACGCAGCGCGGCCGTGACGAGCTCGCCTTCTTCGGACTCGGTCGACTTCTCGCCGACGACGCTCGAGTCGGATGCGAGCCCGGGGCTCTCGCTCTCGCCGCCGTCAGGCTCAGGCGCTTCCGAGAGAGCGCTCACGTGTGCAGAGGATTCGTTCGGTTCGTCTTCCCCTGTGTTGCCTGCTACTGCCTGCTGCGGAAGGGTCTCCAGAGTGCCAAGCCCCGTCTCGACCGTCGGAGTCGCTTCGCCGCGCAGCGCGTCGCGCTCCAGCTCGAGCTCGGCGACCTCGCTGACGCTCGTCTTGGTAATCAGCACTCCGCCGACCACGACGTCGGGACCGTCTTCGTACCACGGCGACATGGAGGTGGAGATCCACTCCTTGGTGCCGTCGGGCCGCAGCAGAAGCGTGCGCTCGTCGGTGATCGTCTCACCCAGGAGGCAGCGCCTGAACGTGCCGCTTCCGCGCTCGTGGAGCTCGACCGTGCCGGAATGCTCGCCCGAGGGATCTTCGCGCGTCGCTGCGTGCATGGTGCGCCAGACGCTGTTCGCGGAGAGGAGCTGCCCGAAACCGTCGTACACGGCGACGGCGTGCGGGACCGCTTCGAGGACTTGCAGAGCGGGTCGGCGCGGCGGCAGCGGCTGCGGCGCGGGCCGCGTAGCGGCGAGGCGGCGCAGCCTTTCGGCGAGAACGACCGACGCCGCCGCACCGACGATCAGCGCGATCGGAAGCCAGAGGGAACCTTTCTGCCAAGCGTTTCGCCAGGGCTCTGCGTCGAGGAGCGAGGCCGGCCCGCCGAACGCGTCGAGCTCGATCGCGGCGACGAGCAGGGCGGTTGCCGTGCCCACGAGAAGGCACCAACGCCCCCACGGGAAAGCGCTCGCGGCCACGCCGAGGGCGAGCGTCGCTCCCGTGGCGGGGGTGGCTTCGCCTCGCAGCCAGAGGTCGAAGAGGCTGACGACGGTCGCCGAACCGATGGCGAGGGACACCGCCAGAACTGCGCCCACGAAACGCAAGACGAGGAAGGTCAGGAGTGCCGTGCCAATGAGGAAGACGAGCCCTTCGATCCTCTGCGAAGGCAGCAGAGCGGCGACGCCGGTGCCCAGTAGCGCCAGTGCCGCGCAGACGGGGAGCGCAAAGCGGTCCTGAATCTTGGAGTTCACGGATCTACGAGAGGAAGCTCGGGTTTGATTGCTCGAGGCGAGAGTCTGAGCGAGAAATCGGAGGGCTGCCGAAGGATAGAGCGAGCGTTCGGTGAACTCCAGCCTTGGATTCGAAGGGAGAACGCGCCGAGAGGTAACATCCCGCTCGCCGAGAACCCGATGGATTCTCAGCCCGCCGTCATGCGAATCGGAATTTCGATCAACAGCTCATACCCGGACGTCGACGGTCGTTCGGCGGCGCGGCGCATGATCGAGCGAGCGCGGGCGGCCCGGACTGCGGGACTGCGTTCCCTCTTCGTCGGAGACCATCACGTCGTCGGCAGCACCTACCTGCAGAACACCCCGATCCTCGGTCGGCTGCTCGCTGAGTGGAACGGGCCGGTCTTCGGTGCTCTCTATCTGCTCCCTCTGACCCATCCGGTCTTGCTGGCCGAGCACACGTCGACGCTGGCGTGCCTCGGTGAGGGACGCTTCGTTCTGCAGTGCGGTCTGGGTGACGGTGAGCGCCAGTTTTCCGGGCTCGGTGTGCGACGGCAGGAGCGGGTTCAGCGCTTCGAGGCCTCGCTCGAGACCCTTCGGGCGCTGTGGAGCGGCGAGACAGTGGACTCGGCAGGGCCCTGGTCGTTCCAGGGAGCCCGCATTGCACCCCTTCCGCCTGCGATGCCCGAAGTCTGGGTCGGCGCCTTTGCGCGCGTGGCCATCGAGCGTGCTGCCCGCCTCGCGGAAGGCTGGATCGCCTCGCCGAGTCTGACCCTCAGTGAGGGAAAGGAGAGCGCAGCGATCTACCGAGAGGCGTGCGAGCGCAGCGGGCGCAGTGTGCCTCGGCGCGCGGTTCTGCGTCGAGACGTGCTCGTCGCCGAAACCCAGGAGGAGGCCGAGCGGCTCGCTCGTCCGGTGGTGGGTGGCGGCTACCGAGGGTTTCCGTCCGAGGCGCTGTGGGTCGGTTCCCCTGAAACCGTTCGCGAACGGATCCTGGCGTGGTCGGAGGCGGGGTACGAAGAGGTTCTGGTGCGCAACCTTTCTCAAGACCAGGAAGTGGCGCTGCGCAGCATCGAGCTGCTGCAGGAGGTGAGCTGATGAGCGGCGAGGGTGAAGGTTTCTGGCGGCCGTGGAGCGAGTGGAGCGCTGAGGCCCGGGCACGTCTCGAACGGCGGCTCGAGCCCGAGCCGGGCTGGGAGCCACTGAATCGCGAACGCAGCACGGCGCGGCGCGGTCGAGTCTTCGTGCCTGCAGACCTCGTCGACGATCGCCTCTGTCTGCGGATGTTCCGGCGCGTCGAGGACGGCCGCGTCTTCGGCAAGGTCTGGTTCGGGCCGGGAGCGGAAGGGCCGCCGGGGCACGCCCACGGCGGTAGCCAGTCAGCGGTCGTCGACCATGTGTTGGGCGCCGCCGTCTGGTCGCAGGGAATGCGCGCTTTCACGGGCCGCCTGAGCTACACGTATCGGACTCTTCTACCTCTCGGCACCGTGGCGACCTGCGAGGCGTGGCTCGAGGAGGTGCGCGGGCGGAAAATCGCCGCGAAGGCGCGTCTCTTCGCCGGCGACGTGCTCTTTGGTGAGTCCGATGCCCTCTTCATCCGCATGCGGGAAGAGCATTTGCAGGCGATGGCGCGAGAGGTGGGCGGCCACGAAGCGGCGTCGAGCCGAGGACGGGGCTGATCGCCTGGGCTTTCTACGGCCGGTTCCTAGCGCAGAATGGCGAAGCCCTCGCTGATCGCTGCCTCGCCGGCGACGTTGCGAACGGTGAACGAGACCACGTCGCCGCGGCGCGCGTGCTCGACGCGAATCTCGGTTCCCGGAGGGACCATGGCGGTGAAACGTCCTGAGAATCGCTCGAGCCGGGCTGGTTGGCCGTCAGCGTGAGCGTGCAGAATTTCCCGGGCGGCCAGGGCCCACGTCGCGGTGCCGTGGAGAATGATGTCGGGCAGGCCCGCCGCACGGGCGACCGAGCGCTCCGTGTGAATGGGATTCCAGATGCGGGCACACTCCGTGTAAACGTGCGGAAGCTCGGGTGCGATCCAGACCGTCTCCGTCGCGTCGACGTCGGTGGTCGTCTCGGGAGGTGCGGGAGGCTGCGCCGCGGTTTCGACGGAACCGTCCACGGCCACGCCGCGAAAAATCGACGTCGTCCAGCTGGTCACTACCGGCTCCCCGGACGAGCGCTCCTCGGTGTCGACGCGGCAGACCACAATCGCCCCGGCTCGACTTTCCCGCACGCTGGCGACCACGCCGCGCGTGACCAGGTCGTCGCCCGGGCGAATGGGGCGGTGGAAGAGGGAGTCCTGGTGAGCGTGTACGCCGCGCTGCAGCTCTTCGTCGCTGGCGCGGTACTCCTTGCGCTTCTCTGGATCCGAGACCACCGGCCACTCCAGAGAGACGCAGTAGGGCGGCGGGGCGGCGAGCTCGCCGAGATCGTCGAAGACGGCGGAGCTGGTGTCGCCAATGCCGGCGGAGTATGCGAGGACGTCCCGCACAGAGACGGCGCGATGGCTCTCCGGAAGGCGGGTTCCCACGATGGCTGCGTCGATCGGCATGAGGCTCTCCCTTTTTCCTGGGGAAAGAGTGTCATGACTCGTCGTGGCTGCCGGGGCTCGGAGCGGCCACGCGGGCGTTGCGCCCTCCCCGCGTGAGCCGGCCAACGCGAGCCGCTGATACAGGCGATGCGTCGGGACAGGAACGTCCGTGCGAACTCGGAGCTACGCGACGGCTTGGGCTAAGCCCTACAATGGCGGCTCTCAACGCAAACCCGCTCGGAGGCACTGCAGCTCATGGCACTCGACATCACTTTCCTCGGACAGTCCGGCTTTCTCTTCGACGACGGCAGCCAGAAGATGGCAATCGATCCGTTCCTCACGGACAACCCCGTGGCGAAGCACAGGGCGGAAGACATCGTCTGTCAGACGATCGGTCTGACGCATGCCCACTTCGATCACATGGCCGACGCTCTCGGAATCGCTCAGGCCAACAACGCCAACATCGTCGCCGCTTTCGAGATCTGCAACTACATGCAGGAGCTGGGACACGAGAACGTCAATCCTGGGAACGCGGGGGGCAAGATCGCCACCGAGTTCGGCTGGGTGGCCTTCACGCAGGCGTTTCACTCCTCGTCGTTCGACGGTCGCTACATGGGCATGCCGAACGGCCTGGTCGTGAATATCGGTGGCAAGACGATCTACCACCTGGGAGACACCGGTCTCTTCAGCGATCTGAAGCTGCTGGGCGAAATCTACAAGCCCGACATCGTCTGCGTTCCGATTGGCGACCGCTTCACGATGGGCCCCGAACTCGGCACGATGGCGGCGGAGATGGTCGGTGCGCCGATCGCGGTCCCAATGCACTACAACACGTGGCCACCGATCGAGCAGAACGTCGAGGAATTCGCGCCGCAGGGCATCGAGGTCAAGGTGCTCGAGCCCGGCGAGACCTGGAGCGTCGATTGAGCGAGTTTGCGACGGCGGACCTGATCGACGATTTCGGTGACGAGCTGCAGAGTTGCTGCCTGCAGTTCCGGTCGTTCGGGCAGCGCGCTCGCTTCGCAGGGCCTGCCTCGACGGTCCGCTGTATCGAAGACAACAAGCTCGTGCGTGCTCAGCTCGAGAAGCGGGGGGAAGGCCGGGTCTTGATCATCGACGGAGGGTCGTCGCTGCGGACGGCCCTGGTGGGAGACATCCTCGCCGGTCTCGGCCTCGACAACGGTTGGGCCGGGATCGTGGCGGTCGGGGCGATTCGCGATTCCGTCGCGATCGACACCCTCGACTTTGCGGTGAAGGCGCTGGGGACGAACCCTCGCAAGAGCGGCAAGCTCGGCATCGGAGCCGTCGACATCGAGGTCTACTTCGGAGACGTGGCGGTGAGTCCGGGGGACTGGATCTACAGCGATGAGGACGGCCTGGTCGTTGCCGAACGGCCCCTCCTGGGAGAGACTTCCTGACGCAGGACAGATCGGCTGATCTCCGAGGCCCGTAAACCTTGGCAAGAGGGGTCGCTGGGCCTGGCGCGTGAGAGAATCGGAGAGCCGATTCAGGCGTGCGGCTCTTCCCACAGGTGAGAGTCCCGCTGTCGAGACCCGCGAAAGACACGGCGGCTCTCGACCGTCCCTCGATTCTCGAAAGGAAATCAACGTGGCTGATCACGATACGTCTCATCTCGCTCTCTATCACTTCGATGCGTGCCCCTTCTGCCAGAGGGTTCGCGGCGTCATGGGTCAGCTCGGACTCGACATCGAGCTGCGCGACATTCGCCTCGACGCAGACCATCGCGCGGCGCTCGCCCAGGGAGGGGGCTCGACCCAGGTTCCCTGCCTGCGGATCGAGCAGGATGGAGGCGTGCAGTGGCTCTACGAGTCGGCTGACATCGCCCACTATCTGAGCGAGAACTTCTCCGCGAGTTCGTGACGGCACGCCGCCTGCACGTCTTTCATCCACGTCCGGAGGCTCTCGTCGCGGCGGTAGCGGAGGCTGCGCCCGATGCCGAGGTGGTCTCGCTGCGGACCGAAGAGGAGTTGCTGGGCTGCTTCGGCGAGGTCGAGAACCTTCTCGCCATGCGCCCACCTCGCAGACACTGGGGCAAGGCGCGACGTCTGCGCCTCCTTCAGATGGTCGGCGTGGGCGTCGACTCGGTCCTTCCAGCCCGTGATCTCCACGAGAGGGTCCGAATCGCCAACGCCAGCGGCATCGCTGCGACTGCGCTGGCAGAGTTTGCGCTGTCGCTGATTCTGGCTCTCGAGAAGCAGCTGCCGCGGGCCGTGCGCCAGCAGGACGCCAAACGCTGGCGTCCCTGGGTGCCGCGGCGCCTCGAAGGCCAGACCGTGGCGATCCTCGGTCTCGGTGCGATCGGCCGGGCGCTCGCCGAACGCCTCGTGCCGTTGGGAGTCCGCGTCGTCGGCACGCGCCGGAGCGCTCGTGGCGGCCCCGAAGGTGTCGTGGCACAAGTCCTCCCTCCCGTATCCACCGCCGAGGCCCTGCGTCAGGCGACGATCGCTGTCGTTCTCCTTCCCAAGACGGCGCAGACCCAGAACCTTCTCGACGGCGCGATGCTCGATCAGATGCCTGAGGGAGCCCGTCTCGTGCATCTGGCCCGCGGCGGCATCGTCGACGAGGAGGCGGTCCTCGAGAGACTGGAGAGCGGGCGCATCGGCGGCGCGGCCTTCGACGTCTTCGTCGAGGAACCGCTGCCCGATACAAGCCCCTTCTGGGCGCAGGATCGCCTGCTCGTAACGCCGCACACGTCCGGGTTCTTCGCGGACTACGCGCAGGATCTGGCGCGGCTGTTCGTCGACAACGTCGAACGGATGGAGCGCGGCGAAGAACCGCGCAACGTCGTCGATCGAGAACGGGGCTACTGACGGGTCTGCCTTCTCGGGAGCTCGACCTGACGTAGAGTGAGCGCTCCGCCAGAATCCGGCATTGAACGCCTCGACTTCGGAGCGACACCGAAGCGAGCGAAGGGAAGGAGTCGTCATGGGTCTCGAAGGTCGTCTTGCACTGGTTACAGGGGGCAGCCGAGGGATCGGCCGCGGGATCGCGCTGGGCTTGGCGGAAGACGGTGCGGACGTGCTCGTCAACTACCGTCGTGACGAAGAGTCGGCGCACGAGACAGTCGCCGAGATCGAAGCGCTCGGTCGCAGAGCACAGGCGGTGCAGGGCTCGGTCGACGATCACGAACAGCTCGATCGCATGGTGGGGGAGTGCCTGGGCGGGCTCGGGGCGCCCTGTATCGTCGTCCACAACGCGGGAATCGCGAGTCGCGGGCAGTCGGTCGAGGACACCGATCCGGCCGAGCTGCAGAGGGTCATGGCGGTCCACGCGCTCGGGCCGCACTACCTGACGAAGATCCTCATTCCGCACCTGCGCGAGCACGAACGGGCCGACGTCGTGATGATTTCCAGCGTCGCGACCCTGGGTTTCTCGGCCAACGGCGCTCCGTACAGCATGGCGAAGTCAGCGATGGAAGCGCTGGCCAAGACGCTCGCAAAGGAGCTTCGCCCGGACGGCATCCGAGTGAACATCGTCGCTCCCGGCCTCGTCGAGACCGAAATGGGCACGCGTCTCGTCCGCGCCACTCGCGGCGTCGAGATCGGCGAGCTACACGAGAAGTCGCCGTTTGGGCGGGTCTGTCAGCCGGAAGACATTGCGGGAGCCGTGCGCTTCTTCGTGTCGAACAACGGTTCCTACGTGACGGGTGAGAAGCTCAACGTCTGGGGAGGCGGCTGATGCCTGACGAGGTGAGATTCCCCGGTCCCAGGTAGACTTTCGGAAGGTGAGCGGAGTAGCAGAGTCCGCACGGAGCAGAACGGTCAGGACGGAGGAGAGCAGGCGATGAGAGTAGCGTTCGTGAACGTCAAGGGCGGTGTCGGCAAGACCACGAGCGCGGTCAGTGCGGCTTCGGCCCTTCAGCGCAGCGGTTTGAAGGTGCTGCTCGTCGATCTCGATCCGCAGGCCTCCGCGACGTACTCGCTGGGCTTTCGCTCGACGGAGGGTTCTCTGACCGTTGCCGACGTACTTCTGGACGGCACGCCCGCGCAAGAGGTGGTCGTCGAGGCGGAGAACGGAGTGCACGTTCTTCCCGGCTCGATGGAGCTGGCGGCAGCTGACCTCAAGCTGGCTCGTCAGAAGACCGCTGCTCAACGTCTCGACCGCGCTTTGCAGGGTTCCGAGTCCGTGTACGACGCGGTCATCATCGACTGTCCCCCGGGGCTGTCACTGCTGACGCTGATGGGGTTGCGAGCCTCGAAGGCCTACGTCGTTCCCTCGTCGCCACAGGACCTCGCGATCGACGCCCTCGGCCGCTTCTTTCAGGGGCTCGAGACGCTCGAGTCCGAGGTCGGCGAGACGCAGCTTTTGGGCATCCTGATCACCATGGCGGACTGGCGGGTGCGCCACACCGACGAGATGGTCAAGAAGCTCCGCAAGGCCTATGGCAAGAAGGTGTTCTCGGTCGAGATCCCGATCAACGTCAAGCTCGCTGAGGCGTCGGGCTACGGCGTTTCGATCTTCGAGCTCGAGAGCTGGTCGACCGGGGGCGCGGCGTACCGCAAGTTCTCGGGAGAAATGCTGCGCCGACTGAGGACACTCGGTCTCAACTAGCGGCCGCTAACCACGGCCTTCTCTTGCGGTCAGCTCGCGGAAGGGTAGGTCGCGGTCGACGCGCACGTCCCCCGGCAGGCCGAGAACGCGCTCCGCCAGGATGTTGCGAACGATTTCGTCCGTACCCCCTGCGATGCGGTTTCCCGGAGCATCGAAGAAGCCGCGCCGAAACTGATCTCCGAGATCGCCACCCTGGGACTGCTCGAGAAGGTCGAGGCCGTAAATCGCGAGATCCTGGCGCAGGCTCGAGGAGACCACCTTGGCGACTGAGGCTTCGGGCCCGGGCTGCTGGCCCTGCAGGAGCCGGGAGATGTTGCGCTCTCGGATGAGCTCGACGCCGCGGGACTGCACGTACGCGTCGGCGATGACGTTGCGGAGCGCCGCGTCGGCGCGATCGTCGTTGCCCTGTGAGAAGGCGAGGAGATCTCGCCAGGACGGCCGCGCCTCGGTGAAGCCAGAACCGAGCCGCTCGTTCATCAGGGTGGTCAGGGCGACCTGCCAGCCTTCGCCGACCGCGCCCAGTCGCTGCGAATCGGGGATGCGGACGTTGGTCAGGAAGACCTCGTTGAAGTGGTGGGCACCGGAGATCTGGCGAATGCCGCGCACTTCGACGCCGGGAGAGCGCATGTCGACGAAGAAGTAGACGAGTCCCTTGTGCTTGGGTTCATCGAAGTCGTGGCGGGCCACCAGAATGGCCCATTGCGCCCACTGGGCGTACGTCGTCCAGACCTTCTGGCCGTTGACGACCCATTCGTCGCCCTGGCGCTCTGCGCGGGTGCGAATGCCTGCCAGATCGGAACCGGCGACCGGTTCGGAGAAGAGCTGACACCAGAAGTCCTCGACCGTCAGGATCCGAGGAAGCAGCTTGGCCTGCACCTCCTCGCTGGCGTAGTGCATCAGGGTCGGCGCCGCGAAGGACCAGCCAACGTTGAGATAGCTGCCGCGCGGCACGAGAAAGTCCGACTCCTCCTGCTCGTAGAGAACCGTGTGCACGCGGCTCAAGCCTCGTCCGCCGCAGTGCTCCGGCCAGTGGATCCCGGACCAGCCGGCCGCGGCCTTGGCCTGGTTCCAGGCGCGGTACCGGTCGAACTCTTCTTGCGTATCGAGATTTCCCTGCCGCGAAGCGTCGGGAACTTCGAAGGCGGGAGCGTTCTGTTCGAGCCAGGTGCGTGCCTTCCGGCGAAACGACTCGGTCTCGGCCTCGTCGAGGATCGGTTCTTTGGCGGACATGTTTCCAGTCTAGCCTCAGGGTGCTGCTGCGAGTGCCGCCTGCAGCTCTTCGAGGTCTTCCGGCGGCCGCCGCGTGGCGCGGTTCGAGACAGTCTGCAGGGCGCGCTCCAAGGAGGCTCGTCGAGCGTCGGTCGCAGGATGCGTACTGAGGAAGGTCGGCAAGCGCCCGTCGCCTTCTTCCTCGTTGAGCAGAGTGAAGAAGTCGAGCAGGCCGCGGGGGTCGACGCCCGCCTCGACGAGGGACTGCAGGGCGACACGGTCGGCCTCTTCCTCGAGGTCTCGCGAGAAGTCCAGCTCGACGAGCGTGGCGCCTGCCTCTCCCGCGAGCGCGACGAGGCCGGACGCGTCGCCGAAGATCAGCTGCGCGACGGCGACGATTCCGAGCCGCCCCGCCATTCCCTGCAGCGAGTGCCGTTCACTCACGTGTCCCATCTCGTGCGCGAGAACGCCCAGGATGTGCTCCGGCGTTTCGGCGCGCTCGATCAGCCCAGTGTGCAGCGTGATGTGCCCGCCAGGGAGTGCGTAGGCGTTCAGTGACGCATCGCGCACCACGTAGAGATCGATCTGCTGTTCGGGGGGCAGATCGTCGATCAGGGGCGCAGCCAGCTTGTGCAGTGCGGCGAGGGTGGATGCGTCGGCGACGAGCCGCTCGTCTGCATGCACGGAGTCGACCAGGAGGTCTCCGAGCTCGCGCTCGACGCTCCAGGGAAGTCGGTCGACGGCCCAGCGCACGGCGTTGTCGAAGAGCAGGAGGACGAGGGCGATCAGCACGGCAACCGAGAGGGCGGCCGAACAGCCGCATCCCCAGAACCGTCGCACTGCAGAGCGGTTGCCTCGAAGTGCTTCGGCAACGGACGGCACCGTCGACAGGGGCGGGACCTCGGCGAGCTCGAGGTCGCGCAGAACGAGGATGCGATCGGGGTGCTCCGGGTGCGTCAGACGCAGCATCGAAAGATCGATTCCAGTGAGCTGCGTTCGCAGCCCGTCGAGCGGCAGCGAGAAGACCTGATCGCCGACGCGCGCCTCGACCTGCCGATCCGTCACTCGAGCCTCCGCCTCGGCGCGTCCCGCCAGTAGCGCCTTGTCGAAGACCTCGGCATTGGAGCGTTCCGAGACGTCGGCGCTCACGACGCGTCCTCTTCGTCCCGGGCGAGAAAGAGGGCGTAGGCCGGGTTCTCAGACTCGTCCCAGTGCGGATAGCCGACCTGCTCGAGGTGCCTCGCCAACTCGGCTCGGTCGGCCGGTGGAACCTGCACACCGACGAGAACACGGCCGAAGTCCGAGCCGTGATTGCGATAGTGAAAGAGACTGATGTTCCAGCGCACGCCGACCCGCTCGAGGAAGCCGAGGAGGGCGCCGCGGCGCTCGGGAAACTCGAAGCGGTAGAGCACTTCGTCGCCGAGTGCTGCGGTGCCGCCCACCATGTAGCGCACGTGCGTCTTCGCCATGGCGTCGGCGCTGAGATCGGTGGTGGGGTAGCCCGCACCTTCCAGCGCGGTGACGAGCTGCTGCGTGATCAGGGGGCTGCCGGTCTCGACACCGACGAAGATCCGGGCAGTGCCCGGCCCGGAGTAACGGTAGTTGAATTCAGTGACCTGGCGCTCGCCCAGCACCTTGCAGAAGTCGAGGAAGCTGCCGGGGCGCTCCGGGATCTCGACACCGAACAGAGCTTCGCGCTGCGCGCCGATGTCGGCCCGCTCGGCGACGTGGCGCAGACGGTCGAAGTTGACGTTGGCGCCGCAGTTGAGCGCCACCAGGGGGCCCGCGGGCCGTTCGCCATCGGCCAGCAGCCCTGCCACGGCGAGGGCGCCTGCCGGCTCGACGATGGAGCGCGTGTCCCGAAAAATGTCGCGGATGGCCGAGCAGGTCTGGTCTGTACCGACGCGGACGATCCGGTCGAGGTGCTCTCGGCAGAGCCGATACGTGAGATCGCCGACGCGCCTCACCGCGACGCCGTCGGCGAAGTTGCCGACGTGGTCGAGGGTGATCGGCTGCCCCTCTTCGAAGGCCGCCGTCATGCTCGCCGCGTCTTCGGGCTCCACGCCGACGACCTGAACCTCCGGGTGCACCGTCTTGATGTAGAGCGCGATCCCTGCTGCCAGTCCGCCTCCCCCGATCGGTACGTAGACGGCGGCCGGAGGAGGGCTGCACTGCCGCAGGATCTCCATCCCGATCGTGCCTTGGCCAGCGATGACATCGGCGTCGTCGAAGGGGTGAATGAACGTGAGCTGCCCTTCCCGCGCGCGCCGGTGGGCCTCCGTCTGCGCGTCGTCATACGTGTCGCCCGCGAGCACGATCGTGCCGCCGAGCCGCTCGACGGCCTCGACCTTGATCTCCGGCGTCGTCGTCGGCATGACGATCGTCGCCGCGACGCCGAGCTTCTCGGCGGCGAGAGCGACGCCCTGAGCGTGATTGCCTGCCGAGCTGCAGATGACGCCGCGCTGGCGCTCGTCCTCCGTCAGTGAGCTCATGCGGTTGTAGGCACCGCGCAGCTTGAACGAGAAGACCGGCTGAAGATCTTCTCGCTTCAGGAGGATCGTCTGGCCAAGCTGCTGGGAGAGTCTGCGCGCCGGCTCGAGCGGACTCTCGATCGCAACGTCATAGACCCTCGCCCTGAGAATGCTCTCGAGCGAGGGTAGAGGGGACCCGGTCGGGGGGTCAGCCGCTGGTGCAGCCGCCACCGATGCAGCTCGTCTGGGCGTCGGAGCCTTCCGCGACCTGGAAGACACAGTCGCCGCCGATGCAGGTGAAGGTGCACTTCGCTCCCTCTTCGCAGATCAGGGTGCAGCCGCCGCCGACGCAGCCTTGCTCACAGCTCGTGCCGCTCTCGCAGACGATCGTGCAATCGCCCTCGAGGCAGCGAGCGTCGTTGAGCTGCGACGCCTTGACCGGCGGCGATGCACTCTTGCTGGCTTCGATCGATAGGCCGTTTCCGCCTCCGAGGCTGATGGAGACGCCGGGCGCCTCCAGCTTGACGCCGTCTTCGCCGACTTCGAGGCTCGCCTCGCCGCCGGGGCTGCTGGCATCGATGGAAACGCCGCCCTCACCCGCGGTGATCTGCGCATCGCCTCCCTGACTCGAAGCGTCAATCGACACGCCGTCCTCCCCGGCTGAGAGGTTGGCACCGTCGTCGCCGCTGCCGCAGGCGGCGAGGAGGAGGAGTGGAATCGAGAAAAGAGAGGTTCGAAAGGAAGGTTGACGCATGGGACGGGGGCTCTCCCAATGTGTGGTTTCGAGGGCGCCAGAGGCGGGGAACATGCTTCTTGCGCCGGTTGGCTTCGCCAGAATCTGGGTGACGAGTCGCAGTGTAGCGCAGCCCGTCAGGACGCTCTTGTCGATCTCGGAAAACCCGCAGTGACCTTTGCGCTCAGTGCTTTACTGTTCCGTTCCAAGGGAGATTCCATGTCGAAGTACTCGCACGCAAAGCACGCCATCGAACAGGCTCTCGAGGCGGCCGGCTCCGAAGGCTGGGACAAGTCGGAAGTCCTGCAGGCGCTCGTCACCTCGGCGGTCGCTCTCTACCAGTCCGAGAAGGGATCGGCCGACGCTCGGCAGCTCCTGCGCTACGAGCTCGACAACATCAGCGACCGTCTGGACCTCGACTTCATTCGCTCGCGGTAGCTCTTGCCGTGGTCGTACCACGGTATGAGCTACTCGTCTGGCGGCGCGCTGCGCTCGTCCGCCGGGCAGAACCGTGGTGGTCGGGCGGCAAGAGCCACTCCTGCCGCGTGTCCGTACCCTTCGAGGACTCCTCGTGGCGGCTCGCTGCGCTCGTCCGCCGGGCGAGCGCCGCAGGGGTACCACGGCGCAGGCGACCGATCTCAATGCCCTGACCGTGTCGGGCCCGACCCTCGCCGCCCTCGACACTGAGCGCCGGGTGGATCTACCCCCCGCTCGGTTCTCTTCCCTGGCCTAGCTCTCGCCGAAGCCACGCCTTGGCCAGGCGCAGCTCTCGGTGCACCGTCGCTTCGGAGACCGAGGTGACCTCGGCCAGTTCTCGGTAGGTGAGGCCGCCGAAGTAGTGCAGCTCGACCAGGCGTGCCTTGCGCTCGTCGAGCTCCTTCAGTGCGTTCATCGCGTTGTCGACGTCGACCATGTCGACGGAGCCGTCGTCTTCGAAGCCGACGGAGTCGTCGAGCGTCACGCGCACGCCGCCGTCGCGCTTGTGACGGCGCCGGGCGCGGGCGTAGTCGACGAGGAGGCGGCGCATCTGCCGGGACGCCACGGCCATGAAGTGTGCCCGGTCCGTCCAATCGACCTCCATGTCGATCAGCTTGAGCAGCGCTTCGTTGACCACTGCGGTGGGCTGCAGCGTGTGCTCCTGACGCTCGCCACGCATGTGGTACGACGCCAGCCGCCTCAGCTCTCCATAGACCGCCGGAACGAGCTTTTCGAGGGCGTCTTCGTCGCCTTTGCGCCACTGCATCAGCAGGACGGTCAGTGGTTCTTCGGTCACTGGCAAACCTCGCTGTGGATTGGGGCGGTTGAGGGAGATCGGGAGGTGACGTCGCCTACTGGACTGAACGCGCTGCAAACCGGCGGCGCCAACACTCGACATACCGAATCTGGAGATAAGCAAATGGTCAATGCAACTCAGGCGAAAGGCGGCCTCGAGCCTCGGCGTCGCGCCGCGGTCTGGAGCCTCGTAGCCCTCAGCAGTCTAGTCCTTCTCACCGTGGCGCCGCTCGCGGCCTCGACCGACGACGGCCCGTTCCTCGAGGTCCGGCCGGGAACCCCGGAGGACGACGAGATCGTCAGGTTCTTCCTGTCAGGGACATGGAACACGACCTGCTCGCCGAAGTTCTCTCATGGCGAGGTCGGAAACAACCTCATCGAGATCTTCTACGCGACGGGGACTCGGTGTGGCCGGGCCTTCACTGACTACGAGGAAGAGGTTCGGACGAAAGAACCACTGACGGCTGGTTACTGGCTCGTTCGAGCGGTGATCGACGGCAAGGTGCGGACCCAGCGCAAGTTCAAGGTGGCTCCGGCAAAGCACGGTGCAGAGACGACGGTCCAGTTCCGGTCGAAGCGAGTCTCTTTCGACGAGGACAGCCACACGGCGTTCGTCACCGTCGAGCGAACGGGCAGTTTTCATGGCGAAGTCTCGGTCGACTACCGGACGAGCGACGACACAGCGTTCGCGGGGCAGGACTACGAGTACACCCAGGGAACCCTGATGTGGCGCGATGGCGACCGGTCGCCAAAGACGGTCTCGATTCGCCTCTTCGACGACTTCGAATTCGAAGGTGATGAGACCTTCTGGGTCTTCCTCGACCACGCTTCCGGTGGTGCGCTCGGTGAGGTGAGGCAGGCCCAGGTCGAACTCGTCGACGACGAACGCGATCAGGGCGGCGGCGCCTGTCGGGCCGACAGCACGACTCTCTGCCTTCAGAACGGCCGATTCGAAGTGACCCTGCACTGGCGAACCCAGCAGGGAAAGAAAGGGCAGGGCAATCAGGGTGCCTTCACCGACGAGACGGGTTACTTCTGGTTCTTCTCCAACAAGAACATCGAGGTCCTGGTGAAGATCCTCGACGGCTGCTCGCTGAACGACAGCTACTGGGTGTATGTCGCCGGCCTGACGAATATCTGGGTCGAGGTGGCGATCCGCGACACGGAGACCGGCGAGGTCAAGACGTGGACGAACCCGATGGGGCAGTCCTTCCGTCCGATCGAGGACACCGGCTACTTCGACTGCCGGCCGGAGTAGAAGGGACGCGTTGGCGAGGCCGGGAGCTCGGTCCTTCGGGGCCGGGCTTCTTTGGCCTTGTGGCGTTGGGAATCACGGTGGAGAGAGCGTCAGTCCTACATCTGATGGCGCTTTGGGGGCGTGGGCTCAGGCAACGTCCTTGTTCACGAGCCGAATGAGGAAGCGAACCCGCTCGCTCTCGACCGCCCCGGAGGTCTGATGCTGCACGCCGTCAGTGACCGATCCGCCCTCACGCCCACGACACGATCCACCGACGCGTCTGCTTTTGCGGTCCGCCTGTTCGGCCTCGTCCTCGTGCTCGCTTTCGAGCGCCCCGACGGCCGCCTGCGCATGAGTCTGCGGCTCGGCAGGCTGCGCCGCCGCCTTTCTGGTCTGCCCTGATCGGTCGCAGCGCGGATCTGGCCCAAGTCGGAAGACCCCGTCGCGAGGGCGGTCTGCCGGCGAGGCCCGGGGTCAAGCGGCCGTGCCGAAGCGGTCTGGCTGAGTGTCCTTGGCAAACAACTCGTCGAGCAGATGGATGACGAAGACCGTGTCCAGGGTCGCATAGTCCTTCCGAGTGCGCAGCGCTGCGACGTAGCGGGAGTCGAAGTACGCTTTCTCCTGGACGACCTGCGCTGAGAGGAGGTCGGCGAGATGTTGCTCCTCGTCGGAGAGCGGCGGCGCATCGGGGAGCGGCGGTCCGAGGACGCCTGTCTGTGCCATGACCTGGGTCAAACGAGGCGACCCCGAGTTGAAGCCGCGTTCTTTGGGGCGTCGCGCGACGGACTCGGGCAACCCGTCGGCGACGGCGTCGCGGAGCAGCCGCTTGCCGCAGAACAGGTGAGCTCGAACGCTCTCGGGCGTTGCGGCGCAGAGCTCGATCAGTGCGTGGTCGAGAAAAGGAACCCTGACTTCGACGTGGCCGGCCATGCCCATGCGGTCCTCGAACCGGAGGAGATAGGCGATGCGCGAGTAGTCGCGACGAAGCTCGTGCTGGATCATCTCGGTGAAGCGACTGGAGCCCGGTGTCGAGCCCTCGCGCTGCAGAAGATCGGCACGCGCCTCCTCGAGGACCTTCTCGCCGAACGCCGGATACGCCCGCGCCGGCACGATGTCGGAGCGCAGCGACCGCATCAGAGTGCGGCCGTGGAACGCCTCGTAGGAAGCGTCGTAACCCGTAAGGAGCTCGTCGACGCCCTGTCCTGAGAGCAGAACCTTGGCTCCGTCGGCGTAGACCGCCTTCGACAGATGGTGGCGCGCGACGAAGCCCAGATCGAAGTCCCCCTCCGCCAGCCAGGCAACCTCAGCGAACGACGACACGGTCGAATCGGCAGCGGGGCAGGCGATCTCCCGGTTGCGCACACCGAGTGCCTCGACCACCTGACGTGCGAAGGTCAGGTCGCGCGCTTCGTCGCCGTCGAAGTAGGCGGTGTAGGTCATGACGTCGTCGCGCCCGAGTTGGTGCACGGTGGCGGCCACTGCCGAAGAATCGAGGCCGCCCGAGAGGGCGACGGCGACCGGGACGTCGGCGACGAGCTGGCTCTCGACCGTCTCCGACAGCGTCTGGCGGAATCTCTCGACGTGCTCCTGCAAATCGGCTTCCGAGGCCGGCTCCCCGAGCTGTGTCGAAGGCTCGTAGCGCCAGTAGCGGCGGAACGTGTGTCCCGAGCCATCGACCCTCAAGCTCATCCCTGCGCCGAGCTGGTGCACGTCGGTGAAAGACGTGCGTCGCAGGCGCGGATCGAGCTCTTCGCCCCCGAGAAAGCCGAGCACGTCGATGCCGCGCGGCGTCGATCCTTCGGCGAGCACGGCCTTCACCTCGCTGCCGAAGATCACCTTCGAGCCCTGAAAAGAGAGGTAGAGCGGCTTGATCGCCGTGCGATCCGTGGCGAAGAACATGCTGCGATGCCGGCGGTCGAAAATCGCGAAAGCGAAGATCCCGCTCAGGTGGTCGGTGCACGCGTCGCCCCACTCCTCGTAGGCGTGCACGATCGTCTCCGAGTCGCTCTGCGTCTTGAACTGGTGACCGCGATCGATGAGCTGAGCGCGCAGGGAGCGGTAGTTGTAGATTTCGCCGTTGAAGACGAGCCAGACGCTGCCGTCTTCGTTCGTCAGAGGTTGATCACCGCCCGCGAGGTCGATGATCGCCAGTCGGCAGAAGCCGAGGCCGACGCCGGGCTCGACGTGAGTCTTCGTGGAGTCCGGCCCACGGTGCTGGATCGTGTCCAGCATCGGACGCAGAACTCCGTCATCGATCGAAGCTTCGCCCTGGAGGTCGTAAACGCCTGCAATTCCACACACTGTCCGTAGCCCCTGAGGTCGATTCGTCGAAAGTCGTCCCGGGGCGCATCGATCCGCAGCGCCGAGCCCGTGCCCGGCGCGCTCGCGGCTGTGACATCCTCACCCCTGCTCGAAACTACGCGCTTTCTCCTCCGAAAGGGTCAACGGATGTCCGACGGTCTCTTCGACTCGACGCCGCACCTGCGTCGAGCGCTTCTCGCCGCTGCTCTCGTTGCCACGCCTGCGTTTTCGCAGCCGCCGGCAGACGAGGGAAAGCGCGCTCTCGTCGAGAGCGTCGGTGCTGATGCGGACAGCACCTGGGGCGTGGCCCAGGATCTGTGGAAGTGGGCCGAGCCCGGCTACCAGGAGACCCGCTCTGCAGAGCGCCTGGCGCTGATGCTGGAGGAGGTTGGCTTCCGCGTCGAGCGAGGCGTCGCCGGCATGCCGACGGGCTTCGTGGCGGAGTACGGCACGGGCCAGCCTGTGATCGCCCTGCTCGCCGAGTTCGACGCGCTGCCCGGGCTCTCGCAGGAGGCCGTGCCGGAGCGACGGGCTCGCGAAGAGACGACCTGGGGGCACGGCTGTGGGCATCATCTCTTCGGGCCGGGATCCGCCGCCGCGGCGATCGCCGTCGCCGAACAGTTGAAGGCCGGAGCTCTGCAGGGAACGATCCGGGTCTATGGCACTCCGGCAGAAGAGGGTGGCTCGGCGAAGACCTTCATGGTTCGTGACGGGCTCTTCGACGACGTCGACGCGGCGCTGCATTGGCATCCGAGCAGCGCCAACGTGGCCGGAGACCCGTCCAACCTGGCGCGAATCGCGGTCAAGTTCCGCTTTCGTGGACGCAGCGCGCACGCCGCCGGAGCGCCCGAGATGGGTCGATCCGCGCTCGACGCCGTCGAGCTGACGGCGCACGCGGCGCAGCTGCTGCGAGAGCACACGCCCGACTTCACGCGCATTCATCACGTCATCACTTCCGGCGGCGGCGCCCCCAACGTCGTACCCGACTTCGCCGAAGTCTTCTTCTACGTGCGGCATCCTGACGTCACCGTGGTTCGCAGCGTCTACGATCGTCTCGTGAAGTGCGCCGAAGGTGGCGCACTGGCCACGGGAACGAGACTGCAGGTAGAGAACATCGGCGGCACGCACAATCTGCTTCCGAACGAGACCCTGACGCAGGTCTCGCTCGCGAACCTGAGAGCTCTCAACGATCTCGAGTTCGACGAGGAGGAGCTGCAGTGGGCAGAGAAGCTGCAGGAGTCGCTGATGCGCCCGCGACCTCTCGACTCGATTCGCGAGGTGCGCGACATGTCGGGAGAGATTTCGAGGGGCTCGACAGACGTCGGCGACGTCTCCTGGGTCGTTCCGACGACCGGCATCGCGACGGTCTGCTGGGTTCCCGGCACGCCGGCTCACTCCTGGCAGGCGACAGCCGCGGGAGGCATGTCGATCGGTCGCAAGGGCATGCTGCTTGCTGCTCGCACGCTGGCGGCCACGGCTTGGGATCTCTTCACCAGACCCGAGCTCCTCGCGGCCGCTCAGCAAGAGCTCGAGCGTCGGCGAGAGGGCAACGACTACGAGGCGCTCCTGGCCCCCGGTCAGCAGCCGCCGCTCAACTACCGCAACGCACCCAAGGATTGACGGAGCCGCAAGAGCTTCGTCGAAATCGAGTAACGACCGCCATTCCACAACAGCGGCCGGAAGGCCGGGAGATCACGCGATATGACCACGAATCGGCAATGGGTCCTCAAGAACCGTCCGGACGAGCTCGTCCAGGACGACACCTTCGAAATGCTGGAGAGCGAAGTTCCGAGCCCGGGGGAGGGCGAGTTCCTCGTCCGCAACCTCATGCTGTCGTTCGACCCCACACAGCGCGCCTGGCTGAACGACGTGATGGGCTACGTTCCGCCCGTCCAGATCGGTGAGGTCATGCGGGCGAGCGGCGTCGGCCAGGTGGTGGAGTCGAACCACCCGGAGTACGCGGTCGGCGACCTCGTGCAGGGAGGCTTCGGCTGGCAGGACTATCAGGCGACGGACGGCGGCGGCATGTTCCCGGTGCGCAAGCTGCCTCCTGGTGTGGCGCCGAACGCAGCCCTCAGCATCTTCGGCATCACCGGCCTGACGGCCTACTTCGGCGTGCTCGACGTCGGCGAGCCGAAGAGCGGTGACACCGTCCTGGTCTCGGGAGCCGCGGGTGCGACGGGTTCGGTCGCCGGTCAGATCGCCAAGGCCTTGGGCTGCCACGTCGTCGGCATCGCCGGCGGTGATACGAAGTGCAAGTGGCTCACGGAGGAAGCTCACTTCGATGCGGCGATCGACTACAAATCGGACGACATGGGAGCGAAGATCCGTGAGCTCTGCCCCAAGGGGATCGACGTCTACTTCGACAACGTCGGTGGCGAGACCCTCGATCACGCGTTGGCCAACCTGGCGCTCAACGCCCGCGTCGCCCTGTGCGGCGCCATTTCGACGGGCTACGGCACGGCTCAGATGCAGGGCCCGAAGAACTACATGCAGCTCGTCATCCAGCGTGCTCGCATGGAGGGGTTCCTGGTGCTCGATTACATGGACCGAGCGGGCGAGGCGATCGCCAAGCTCGCTGAGTGGGTCCAGGCGGGTCAGATCGCCTACCTCGAGGACGTCGCCGAAGGTCTCGAGAACGCGCCGCAGACGCTGAATCGCCTCTTCACCGGCAAGAACTTCGGTAAACAGCTCCTCGAGATCGCCAAGCCGCAGTAGGGAGTTTTCCGGGGCAAGTCTCTGGCGCCGATTGGGTCGCTGGACGGTGCTGCGTCGACTTGTCCCGGAAAGACTCGATGAAACAGCTGCTCGAGGTGGCCAAGCCTCAGTAGGAGCCCCGGTTCGCCTCCTGGCTCTCGGAGCGACGTGAGCTCCGTCGCAGAAAGAAAGGGGCCCCCGACAGGTTGCGTCCTGCCGGGGGCCGAACCGCCCCGAGGGGCGGCCTCCGACGACAAGGGGGGATGTCGCCGGAGAAAGCGGGCTCGTTCTTCAGGACTCCTGATGAACGACGATCTGGTCGAAGGGGATCTCGATACCGGCGTTGTTCAGCGCGTTGTAGATCGAGATCCTCGCGTTGTGCTGCATGCCGGGATAGTCGCCGGGAAGAGCGTAGGGACGAGCCAGCAGGTCGAGGGAAGAGGCTCCGAAGCCGCCGAAGGCGCAGCTGGGTGCCGGCTCTTCGAGCACCTTCTCCGTGGTCTTCAGACAGTCGGTAATGACCTGGAGTGCCTTCTCGATGTCGGTTCCGTATGCGACGCCGATCGAGATGTTGGCACGGCGGTTCCCCAGCTTGCTGTGGTTGACGATGCTGCTCGAGGTCGCCTCGCCGTTCGGCACGATGATCGTGTCGTTGTCCGGAGTCAGCATGGTCGTGGCGAAGAGTCCGATCTCCTCGACTTGGCCGGTATGACCAGCCGTCGTGATGATGTCGCCGATGGTGTAGGGCCGAAAGAGCAGCGTCATGACCCCGGCGGCGAAGTGGGAGAGGCTTCCTTGAAGGGCCAGGCCAACGGCGAGACCGGCAGTGCCGAGCAGCGCAACGAGACTCGTCGTTGGCACTCCGACCTTGCCCAGCGCGGTGATCACGGCGGCAGCGAGAACGGCGTACTGCGCCATCCCGGCCAGGAAGCGGGAGACGGCCTCATCGACGCTGCGATTGCGAAGGACCCGAAGCACGAGGGAGTACGCCCACTTCGAGACGATCCAACCGATGATGAAGATGCCCAGAGCAATGGCAGCTCCGATGATCGTCGGCACCCACGGCTCCAGCGCTGGCGGGACGGGAAAGGGGAGGGTGATCTTCGCGGGGTTCGGCACTTCGGGGTTCATCAGAGGCTCTCCTTGAGTAGAAGGCAGGGCTGGCGGAGCGGGTCGCTCGAGCGCTGCTGAGGGGAATCACCTCTCTTGACCGGCACCGCCGGCAGAAGTCACCTTTCGGAAGGGTTTCGTCGAGGGGTCGCAGACACGGGCTGTCAGACGTCCCGGAGTCGCAGTCGCGTCGGACGGCTGTGAGACACTCGCGCTGCCTCCCAGAGAAGCGACAACTCGAACGTGGCAACCAAGGAGCCCGAGCCATGTCTTCACGCCCAATGCCCGCACTCTCTCTCGCCGCCGTCCCGGGTCGGCGCAAGGCAACACTGGAGCTCGCTCCCGAGATCGAGAAGAGAGGATTCGCTGGCATCTTCGGGCCCTCGCTCGGCGACAACATGTCGCTGATGCTGGCGGTCGCGGGCTGCACCGAGACGATTCCGCTCGGAACCTCGATCGTGCCGATCTACACCCGCCACGTAGCGGACTTCGCTCAGAGCGCCGCCTTCCTGCACGAGGTCTCCGGAGGACGCTTTCACTTCGGCGTGGGCGTCTCTCACGGTCCCGTGCACCAGCGGCTCGGCGTCGAAGTCGGCAAGCCCCTGACCGACACGCGCCGCTTCGTCCGAGAGCTGCGCGAAACTCCGCGGATCGGGGAGCTGCCTCCGATCGTTCTCGCCGCGCTGCGCGACAAGATGGCCGCGCTCTCGGCCGAGATCGCCGAAGGTGCCGTCTGGGCGAACGCTTCGCGACGTCACATGACGCACTCCATCGGTCTGCTGCCGTCGGAGAGGATCGCGGACGGCTCGTTCTTTCTCGGCAACATGATCCCGACCGTCGTCTCCGACGATGCCGAGGCCGCCAAGGCGGTGCATCGACGCACGCTCACCGGCTACGTCAGCCTGCCGAACTACCGAAACTACTGGCGCAGCGCCGGCTACGAGGAAGAGATGGACGCGGTCGAGGCGGCTTTGCCGACGGGCGACGCCGATCAGATTCGGGCGGCCATGTCGGACGCATGGCTCGCGGACTGCACGCTCTTCGGTACCGCGAGCCAGGTGAGGGCCGGCGTCGAGGCCTGGTTCGATGCCGGCGTGCCGACGCCGATCCTGGTGCCCTCCTCGGCCGCCGGCAACCAGTTCAAGGCCTTCGAAGAGATCTTCGCTGCGTTCGAGTAGCGAGGCCGTCGCTGCTCAGCGTCGCCGAAAAACCTCGGCGCGGTGCCACTCGAGGAAGCCGCTCCGCGGATGGTGGTCCGGATCTTCGGGCCGCAGTAGCGGCTTGCCGTGCAGGCTCTGTACGTCGCCGCGCACCTCGAACTCGCGCGCGAGCCGCGAGCTCACGGCCCATCGACCTTCGAGGTCGATCGACAGGTAGCCGGCTTCGAAGAGGCGTTTGAGGTCCGCTCGCAGCAGCACACCGTTGTCGATCCGGCGCAGTCCACCGGCCGCGATCGGGCGAATGAAGGCGACGTCGAGGCTCGGCAGGACGTCGCAACCGGTCGCGGCGCAGCGCCGACCGTAGGCGTCGAGGACGAGAACGCGGAAGGTGCCGCTGCCGAGACGCCGCTGGAGGAGAAAGGAGTCGCCGAAGAGGCTGCCCTGCGACATCTTCCTCAGCACGGGGCTGCTCGCGTCCAGACGCTCGCGGACGGCCTGCCACAGGTGCTCGCCGCTCGGTTCCGCGAGGTCGTAGAGCTTCCCCTGCACGATCGAGGGGTGAAAGTCGTCCGGCACGGGGATCCAGTCGAGGCGGTCGAAGAAGAAGGGGCTGTGCAGGAGGATGCAGCCGATCGTCGGTTCTTCGACGAGCTTGCCGCGGGCGTATCGTTCGACGCGCTGGTTCATCTCGGCGAGAGACCGACAACCGTTGCGAGCCCCGAAAGCCTCCCAGGCCGCGCTCGAAGGCAGGTTCGAAGCGTGCGCGAAGAAGCCGCCCCCGACGATGAACTGGTGGGGGCTGTGCAGCTTGAAGAGGTAGGGCTCTCCTGGATCGAGGGCGCGGAAGGAGCGCGTGCCGGTCGGCTTCCAGGCGTTGAGCTCGTCGACCTCGGGCGAGTAGCGAACCGTCTCGAACCAGTCGCCGTCCGTGACGGCCACGTAGGCTTTCATGGCGGCGATGATACCGGTCGTCAGCGTGCGGACGCCTCAGGCGATACCTCGAGACGTGCAGCAGACAGCAGAGGCGAGTCGGGACTCGAGCCGCCTTCCGCTCGCTGCAGCAGCTCGTTCGCGCGTTCTCGCTCGCCGCCTCGGCCGAGAACGAGCGCGAGCGCGACGCGCGCGTCGTCGAGCGTCTGTTCGGAGACGCGGTCTTCGCCGAAGGCCTGAAGCGCCTCTTCGAGGAGCTCTTGCGGCTCGCCGCGATTCGTCAGCAGGAGGGCCTCGGCGAGGCGCAGCGCAGCGCGACCGCGCTGCGTGTGCCCAGCGTCCTGAAAGCCGGCGAACTGGTCGTAGGCGGTCTGGAGAGGTGGGAGCGCTTCCTCCGTTCGTTCGAGCGTCAGGAGATGAGAGCCGAGGTTGTAGTAGGCCATCGCCGTGGAGTTGGGAGGGGAGCCGGCCGCCGCGTGGACCTCGAGGCTCTCTTCGACCAGCTCGATCGCCCGCTCCGTGTCGCCGGCGTCCGCCTCGATCGAGCCGAGGTTGGCGAGCGCCATCGCAACGTAGGGATGAGGACCGTCGAAGAACGCCCTGAGCGACTGCAGGCACTCCGTCTGCAGCTGCCGCGCCCGAGGCAGGTTGGAGACCGATTCGTAGAAGCGTGCCAGGTTGTTCTTGTAGATCGCGGTGCTCAGCGAAGCGGGGCCCTCGACGGCTTCGGCGATCTCGATGGCCTTCAACAGGGCGGTCTCGCTCTCCTTCGGGAAACCCAGGCGTCTCATCGGCAGATTGAGGTTGTTATACATGTTCGACAGCGAGCTGTGGCTGGGACCGAAGGCTTGCTCGGTGATCGAAATGGCCGCCTCGACCGAGCTGCGAGCGTCTTCCCAACGTTCGAGGTCGGAGTAGAGAACTCCGAGGTTGTTCTGGGTCGTTGCCAGGTCGGGATGTCGACCGTCGGGGTAAAGCGACCGCTGCATCTCGAGTGCCGCGAGATAGGCGCGCTCGGCGTCCTCCATCTGGCCCAGGTCGGCGTGGAGCGAACCGAGATTGTTGAGTCGCACGGCGATGAGCGGATGCGATGCGCCGAGAGCTTCCTCACCGAGCGTGAGAGAGTGCTTCTGCAGTTCGATGGCACGGTCGTAACGTCCGAGAGACGACTCGGCTTGCGCGAGATTGTTGTACGCATCGTGCGGGTTGTCTCCGAGGGCCTCCAGCCGCTCGATGACGTCTTCCAGGACTTCGCGCGCTGCCTCGTAGTCACCCTGGGTATGGCGCAGGTGGCCGAGGCTGGTCAACGCGTAGAGATAGTCCTCTTTCGTGCCGATTTCTTCCAGAACTCCAATGGAACCGACGAGCATTTGTTCGGCCCGTTCGAGGTTGCCGTAGTCGGTCTCGAGGAGTGAGTAGTCGGCGCGGATGAGCGCGACGGTGAGCGGGTCAGACGTCTCGGCCGCGGCCTCGAGAGCCATCTCCATGAGCTCGCTGGCGATCTCGTAGTCACCGCGCTCGCGGTGGACGTTGCCGAGGCGGCGGGCGAGCGTCGATCGCAGCCTGAGATCACCGGCGAGCTCGGGAAGGCGCTGGCGCCCGCGCTCCAGCATCTCGCTCGCCGTCAGCTCGCGGCCGAGGCTCCCGGACGGTGAGGCATCCTGAAAGAGCTGCGTGAGGAAGTTCAGCATTTCCTGTCCGCGCACCTGCTCTTCCGCCACTGCGTCTCTTTCGTTGCGGAGGCGTACGGCCATCATCGAGGAGGTCACGGCGAAGGCAATGAGCAACAGGAGAGCGGCGGCGCCGGCCACGACGCTCGTCCGGTTGCGCCGAACGAACTTCGCTGCCCGGTAGCGCCAGTCGTCCGGGCGCGCAGCGATCGGACGCTCGGCCAGGTAGTTCCTGAGATCGTTGGCCAGCGCGCTCGCCGTGCCGTAGCGGCGCTCGGGCTCGAAGCTCAGCGCCTTGAGGATGATGACGTCGAGGTCGCCGCGGAGTGAGACGGCACGACGCTCGGGCGGCTCGGAGAAGCCGGCGGCGGCGTCGAGCTGGGGGAAGGGAGAGGGGCTCGACGACCCACTGACCGCCGCGCTCGGCCGCGTCGGCGTTCGATCGCGCAACTCTCTTTCGATCTTCAGCGGGTCTCGCGTATCGAGTGGTACGGGCCGGTATCCAGTCAGCAGCTCGTACAGGAGGACGCCGAGGGAGTAGACGTCGGAGGCGGTGTCCATGGCCTCGCCGCGCAGCTGCTCCGGGCTGGCGTACTCAGGTGTGAGCGGCCTTGCGCCAGCGACCGTTTCGAGAGTTGGTAGAGAGGCCGCCGGGTCGAGCAGCTTGGCGATGCCAAAGTCGAGCAGCTTGGGCTCCCCCTCCGGAGTCACAAGCAGGTTGCTCGGCTTGAGGTCGCGGTGAATGACGAGCTTCTCGTGGGCATACTGCACCGCGTCGCACACCTGCAGCATCAGCTCGAGGCGGGCGCGGAGCGAAAGCCGGTTGCGGGCGCAGTAGGCGTCGATCGGCTCGCCCTCCAGGTACTCCATGACGACGTAGGGCAGCCCGGTCTTCGAGGTGCCGCCGTCGAGAAGGCGAGAGATGTTCGGGTGGTTGAGCGATGCGAGGATCTGACGCTCGACCAGGAAACGCGCTTCGAGCTGTGAGCCCGCCAGATCACGCCGCGAAACCTTGATCGCCACTTTCTGCTCGAACTCGGCGTCGTCGCGCTCGGCCAGGAAGACGGTGCCCATACCGCCGGTGCCCAGCACTTGCAGCAGACGATACGGTCCGACGCGGCGGCCGAGTTTCGGAGGTTCGGGCGCCGCGGCGCCTTCGATGACGTCTTCGATCAGGCGGTCGTCCTCGGCCGCCGAGGCGATCAACGAGCGGACTTCGCGCAGGAGCTCCTCGTCTTCGGTCTGTGACGCGAGGAACGCATCGACGTCTTCGGGAGGGAGGTCGACCGCGCGGTTGAAGAGCTCTTCGACCTCTTGCCAGCGCGAGTCCGTCACGAAGCGCCCCGGCGCAGGCTCCGAGAGCCGCGAGACGGCGTGCTCACAGCGGCGCGTTCAGATCGAGAGACGCCAGGCGTTGAGGCTCGCGACGCTTCTGGGTGAGGCTTTCGAAGGCGTAGGCGATCGCGATCAGCTGGGGCTCCGTCCAGGCCTGGCCAAAGAAGCTGACACCCATCGGCAGGCCGAAGGCGTGGCCCCCCGGCACGGTGATGTTGGGATAGCCCGAGATCGCTGCCGGAGACGAGCTGCCAACGCCCGTGAAGTGGTCGCCCCCGACGAGATCGGTGACCCAGGCCGGGCCGCCGGTCGGACCGAGGATCGCGTCGAGCTCGTACTTCTCGAACGCATCGTCGATGCCCTTGCGAGCGGCCTGCGTGGCCTGCTCCCGAGCTTCACGGTACTCCGAATCGGTCAGCGGTCCCTTCTCTTCGGCGGCGAGCATGATGCTCTGGTCGAAGTAGGGCAGCTCACGGCCGGCATTCGCTTCGTTGAAGGCGATGACGTCGGCCAGCGTCTTCACCGGTGCGTTCGGGCCGAGGGTCGCGAAGTACTGCCGCAGACCCTCCTTGAACTCGTAGAGCATCGCCTGGTACGAGTTGCGGTTCATCTGGCGGTCGAACTCGATCTCCGCGTCGACGAGCGTCGCGCCGGCCTTCTCCAGGACCTCGAGCGTTTCGTCGAGCATCGCGTCGACGTGGCGGTTGCGGCCGCGTGAGCCCCCCATCAGTGCGATGCGGCGGCCCTCGAGGCTTCCTTTGTCGAGTGACTCGCTGTAGTCGACCGCCGGTTGACGCTGCTCGCTCGCCGGGTCGCGCGGGTCGCTGCCGGCAAGGACCGTGAGCAGGGCCGCGGCGTCGGCGACGGTGCGCGTCATCGGGCCTGCGGTGTCCTGAGCGACCGAGATCGGGATGATGCCGGCACGGCTGACGAGCCCGACGGTCGGCTTGATGCCGACGAGTCCGCAGGCGGAAGACGGGCAGACGATCGAGCCGTTCGTTTCGGTGCCGATGGCGGCGGCGGTGAGGTTGGCCGACGTCGCCGCTCCCGACCCCGAACTCGATCCACAGGGGTTTCGATCCAGCACGTAGGGGTTGCGGCACTGTCCGCCGCGCCCGCTCCAGCCGCTCGACGAGCCCTCGCTGCGGAAGTTGGCCCACTCGCTGAGGTTGGCCTTGCCGAGCAGGACGGCCCCGGCGGAGCGCAACCGTGCCGCCACGGTGGAGTCTTGCGGTGCGACAGAGCCCTCGAGCGCCAGCGAGCCTGCGGTCGTCGTCATGCGGTCGGCTGTGTCGATATTGTCCTTGAGGAGAATCGGAATGCCGTGCAGGGGGCTCCGGGGGCCCTGCGCTGCGCGCTCGCGGTCGAGTTCGCGTGCGACGTCGATGGCCTCCGGGTTCGTTTCGATGACCGACCGCAGCCCTCGCGTACCGCGGTCGAGGAGGTCGATCCGCTCGAGGTAGACGCCGACAATCGTCTCGGAGGTCGCCGCCCCGGAGCTCATCATCGACTGCAGGTCGGTGAAGCTCTTCTCGCGGACGTCGAGCTCCTCTGCTGGCTGGGCGGACGAAGGCGTCGAGCTGGTGGTGGCGAGCGCACCGAGTGCGGCCGCGGATCCGAGGAAGCCGCGGCGGCTGATGGAAGTTGGGTTTTGGGGCTGTTTGCGATTCACTTCGGTGTCTCCGGGGGGTTCCTTCGCATCCTATCGGCGGTCTGGGTGCACCGGTCGGTGGTGGTTGGGTTCGACGCTCACCGCTCACTCATCCAGCGCAGCATGCGCTGGAACACTTGCGTCTCACTCCTCTCGCTGACGAGGACGTCGAGGTGCCCCCAGTTCTCCAGCAGAACCGGCGTGACGTCCGAACTCCCGCTGCGTGCGGCCGAGTGCAGCGAGGCGAGAATCCACTCGCTGCCCATCTCGGAGGAGACGAAGTTGAGGATCGGCAGCTCCAACTCGCCCCAGCCATCGTCGAGCGGCGAGGGGGCGTCCGCCACGCGTCGAACCTCGAGGAGATCGACGTCCTGAACGGTGGGGTAGTAGCGGTCGTATCCCGCCAGCAGCTGGGCGAGCACCTCGATCCGCGAGACGCCGTCGCGGCCGCCTTCGATCGGGTTGGCGAGGCCGCCGGGGCGCCAAGCCGTGTAGAGGAGGCGACCCAACTGCTCGCCGACGTTGGCTCGATCGCTGAAGGGAGCTTGCAGCGTCGAGCCCTGCGGGTCCGTGATCGCGGCCTTCATCAGACGGTCACGCAGCTCCCAACCGATCCCGGTCGCAACGTCGGAGGCCCAGGTGCCGGACGCTTCGAGACGCTCGAGACGAGTGGCCACGTCGGCGCTCGGATCAGGAGTGTGTTCCGGTGCGGACTTGAAGCTGCCGTCGAGGAGGATCAGGCCGGCGATCGACTCTCTGGGGGCTCCAGCGTGACTGGCCAGGGCGTAGGCGAGAGACACCCCACGAGAGAAGCCCGCGACGAAAGCTCTTTCCTGCCCGGAGTCTTCGAGAACCCACCGCAGCGCCTCGGCGGCGTCGGCCACGAACGCCTCACTGCTCCAGGAGCTGAGCCGTTCGGGCTCGTCGAGGTTCTCTGGGGGCAGCGTGTTCGTGCGGTAGTCGAGCGCATAGACCGGGACGCCGGCCAGCGCCAGCGTCTGGAAGAGGTCGTGACGCGCTTCCGTGGCCATCGGCGAACCGTTCATGTTGGTGCCCGGGAGATAAAGGAGCGGAACACGGTCGAAGTCGCGTCCTCGGTAGCGATGAAGCCGAATACGGTCGATCGGGCGAAGCGGCGGACGGTTCGTCTGCACGATGACCTCGGTGACGGCGCCGTCCTGTAGCGAGCGCGTCGTCACCCGTTGCCAGTCGTCCTGGGCGTGGGCCGTGCCGAGGGTGGCGAAGCCGGCGAAGGCAAGGAAGGCGTGTCGCAGCATCGTTCAGTCTCCTTTGTGGGTCAACGCTCCGCCGACTCCGGTGGTGAAAGAGGCTCGGGCCGCCGCCCCGCCAAGACGGCGCTCCGCTCGGCCTCGGGCAGCCGCTCGAGGAGCTCCTTCAGCGTCCTGCCGAGGAGCGGGTGGAGCATCTCGGGGGCGATGTCGCAGGCCGGCACGAGGACGAAGGCACGGCGATGAACTCGCGGATGAGGCACCGTCGCCGTGAGCGTGTCGGAGACACGGTTGCCAAGCAGTAGCAGATCGAGATCGAGAGCTCGGTCGGCAGAGACCGCGCTGCGCGGGCCCCGCACGCGTCCCGCTTCGTGCTCGATCTCGAGCAGCAGCCGAACGAGGGTTGTCGGGCTCTCCGCCGTGTCGAACCGGCAGGCGGCGTTGAGCACCGGCCGTGCGTCCGGATCCATGCCCACCGGCGCAGTCTCGTACATCGGAGAAGCGAGAAGCTGCGGGCTCAGGCGAGCCGCGAGTGCTTCGACGGCGAAGACGAGCTGGGCGGCCCGCTCGCCGACGTTGCTGCCCAGGGCGATGAGAGCGGTGGTGATCTTCAAGCGTTCCGTCCGGAGCCGGTCGCTCGCAGGCGCACCGTGCAGCCGACGGACCCTGCTCCGAGTCCGGCTGCCGCCTCGGGCTTGTCGATCCGGATCTCGAGGGCCGCAGCGCCCGTTAGCGCCAGGAGCCGCTCGCCGAGCTGTTGCGCGAAGGTCTCGATCAATTGCCAGGAGCCCCCTGCGGCGAAGCGGCGGCAGTCCGCGCAGACCGCGGCATAGTCGATCGTCGTGGCCAGAGCGTCGTCTCGGGCCCGCGCCGCGGAGGTGAACTCGAGAGAGACAGAGAGCGGCTGCTCGACGGCGCGCTCTTCTTCGGTGACGCCGATGTGGCAGGAAAGCAGGAGGGCGTCGACGTGCACGAGTTCGGGGGCCGACGCCAACGGCTGAGCGCCCCAGATCGCCTCGGCCACGGTCAATGCCCGGCGGTGGGCGAGCACGTCGTGCACTCTCAAGACGTCGGCGCCTTGAGCTGCCGTTACGAGGTGGGCCCCCAGAGTCGCTTCGAGGCGTTCGTCGACCCCCGCGCCGGTGAGCTGGCCGAGCATGGACTTGCGGCTCACGCCGACGAGCAGCGGCGCGCCCAGCGAACGAAGAGAAGCGAGGTCCGCCAGAAGAGCGAGGTTCTGGTCCAGTGTTTTACCGAAGCCGATCCCGGGATCGAGCATGCACGAAACGCCGTGCGCGCGGGCCCGCTGCAGGCGAGCTGCGAGGAAGTCGCGAACCTCGGAGACCACGTCGTCGTAGCGCGGGTTCTCCTGCATGGTGCGCGGTTCGCCCTGCATATGCATGGCGATGCCCCCAGCGCCGAACTCGGCGACGACCTCGAGCATGGGCTCGCCAAGTCCCGTGATGTCGTTGACCAAGTGTGCACCGGCCTCGAGCGCGGCGCGGGCAACCTCCGGTTTACAGGTGTCGACGCTGAGCAGCTGTTGCTCCGTGAGCTGAGCAGCGAGCTCCTCGATCACTGGAATCACGCGGCGAATCTCCTCGCCCAGGGGAACCGGCTTCGCCCCGGGGCGGCTGCTCTCGCCGCCGACGTCGAGCACCGATGCACCCTCGTCGAGCAGGCGCAGACCCTGCTCGACGGCCGCCCGTTTTTGAGCGTAGCGGCCCCCGTCCGAGAAGCTGTCGGGCGTGACGTTGACCACACCCATGAGAACGGTGCGCGTCAGGTCGAGCCGCCGATCGCGGCAGCGGAAGGTCGACATTCCCGACGTGGCGGCGGAGCTCAGTGAGAGCTCAGTGTTTCCAGGACGCGCGGCGCGGTCATCGGCAGAGTCTCCATCCGAGCTCCACAGGCGTCTGCGATGGCGTTGCCGATGGCAGCAGCGGTCGGAATCACCGGCGGCTCACCGACTCCCTTGGCGCCGAAAGGCCCTGTCGGACTCGGCACCTCGACGCGTACGAGATCGATCTCCGGCGACTGGGTGATGTGGGGAATCGCATAGTCGTTGAAGGTTGCCGTGAGGAGCTGGCCCTGGTCGTCGTAGGCGAGCTGCTCGTAAAGCGCCCAGCCGATTCCTTGGACGGCACCGCCCGTCATCTGCCCTTCGACGGCTGCAGGATTCAGTGCCCGACCCACGTCCTGGACCACGACGAGCCTGTGCAGCTTGACCGCGCCGGTGTCTTCATCGACGGAGACTTCGGCAAGCTGAGCGCTGAAGCCCGGAGAGGGTCCCATCTGGGCGTGGCGCCCCTGAGCAAACACGGGAGCCTGCTTGCTGCCGTAGCGCATGGTGCTCTGAGCCAGCTTGGCCAGAGGGATCGCCTTGTCGGGAGAACCCTTTACCTGGACCGCACCGTTCTGGATCTCGAGGTCTTGCGGGTCGGCTTCGAACTTCGCTGCGGCGAGCTCGAACGCCTGAGCCCGAGCCGCTTCGGCGGCTTCGATGACCGCGGGTCCGACGGTGTACATCGTCTTCGAACCGCCGGAGGCGCCGGCGTAGGGGACGTTGCTGGTGTCGCCGCCGACGATGCGCACCTTCTCGGGTTCGATTCCGAAAGACTCGGCCGCGACCAGCGCGAGAGAGGTGTTGGTTCCGCTGATGTCCGCATGGCCGACGTGCACGCTGAGAGTGCCGTCGGTCTGCAGGTCGCACGCGGCGGCTGCGGGCTCCGTGCCGCCGGGCCAGCCGCCGACAGCGATGCCGACGCCGCGGCCCTGCCGGCGGGCCTCTTCGCGGTTCGTCCAGGCGGGGTGCTGTGCCAGGGCGTCGAGCGCTTCCTGCATGCCGATGCGGGGCCAGGGAGCGCCGACGGCCATCATGGTGCCTTCCTCGGCCGCGTTGTGCCGGCGAACTGTCAGGGGATCGAGGCCGAGTTCTCCAGCGAGCTCGTCGATGAGGCTTTCGTAGGCGAAGGCGCACTGCGGAGCACAGGGCGCTCGGTAGGCGCCGACGGACGGCTTGTTGGTCAGGATCTCGACGCCTTCGATGTGATGCGCCTCGGTCTTGTAGACGCTGAAGAGAACCGCGGCCAGAACTCCCAGAGAACTCGGGAAGATGCCGTTGTCCATCAGCAGCTCGACCTGTAGGCCGGTGAGGCTCCCGTCGGCCTTCATGCCCAGCTTGACCTTCGCTCGCGTACTCGGCGCCGGGTTCGCCGCGAGCATCTCTTCGATGCGCGTCATCGCGTGCAAGATGGGTCGGCCCACGGCCTTGGAGACGAGGGCGAGCATGGGTTCGTAGAGGAGGAACTTGCCGCCGAAGCCGCCGCCCACCGGGGTGCCGACGACGCGAACCCGGGTCGCTTCGACGCCGGCGATCTTGGCCACGGCGTCTCGCATTCCAAAGGTCGCCTGCGTGCTGCTCCAGATGTTGAAGCCCTCGGTGATCGAGTCGTACTCGACGAGCGACACGTGCGGCTCGAGGTAAGCCTGGTGGACACCGGCGGTGTCGAAGGTGCGCTCGACGACTGCGTCGGACGAGGCCCAGGCGGCCTCGAGGTCGCCGCTGGTGAACTGAGTGCGCGAAGCGACGTTCGGTGAAGACTCCACCGCATCGCTCGCGCCGCCGCCCGTCGCGCCGTGGGCCGCAGCCTCGTCCGAGGCACCGGGGAGCCCCTCGGGCCAGATCGCGGGGCCGTCTTCGGCGAGGGCGGCGTCCATCGACACTGCCGCGGGGAGAACCTCGTAGTCGGCGAAGACGGCCTCGGCGCCGTCCTGCGCTGCGGCTTCACTCTCGCCGAGCACGAGCGCTACGGGGTGTCCGGTGAACAGGACGCGGTCGCGCGCCAGCATCAGGACGGCGCGGCCCGAGGGTGGGATCTGCGGCAGGTCTTCCGCCGTGATCACGGCGACGACTCCAGGAACCTCCCTTGCCGCCGAGGTGTCGACGCCGAGCAGCGTGGCGTGCGCGTGAGGACTGGTGACCAGACGCGCGTGCAGCATTCCCGGCCTTTCGAGATCGGCGCAGAAGCGGAGCGCGCCCAGAACCTTCGGTTTTCCCTCGATGAGTGGCGTGCTCTTGCCAATGAATCGCGGCGTGGTGGCGTTCGGGTCCGTCATGCTTTGAGTCCTTGGGCCCGCTGGTTCGCAAGCCGGTTCGGGAGACTGGGTTTTCGCAGACTGGTTTCCGCAGGCTGAGTTCGGCAGATTGGGAAATCGGCGCGGTCTCGGGGAGGAGGCCCGGGAGGTGATCGGAGGAGAGTAAATCCGAATTCAGTTTACGAAAGCCCGCGAGCCCGTCAAAGCCCTTACGCTTCGTTTCTCCGGAGGACTCTCGAGTTCCTCCGTCCGGCGCGTTCAGCGCTGGCTAGCGCCCGACGAACTGGGGTAGCGGGCCCCGAGTCCGGCGCTCGCCCCGGGCAGTCGATGCAGAAAGCCCTGCTCGTTCGAGAAGACGAGATCCTCTCCGTCCCAGGCCAGCCCCTCGCACTGAATCGCCACGGCCGCCACGAGTCGAGTCTTCGAGCGGAGCTGCGAAAGGTGCAGCTGCTCCGGGTCGTCGAAGATGAAGAGGTGGTGATAGGTGAGAACGGCGAGTTGCTTGCCGTCGTCGCTCAGGTCTGCGGCAGTCACCATGCCGCCCCGAGGCAGTCCCGTCTCGAGGGTGTCGAACGGCTCGCCGAGAGCCTCGAGGACCTGTTCCGCCTCTTCGGACAGCGAGCGAAAGCGGTAGAGACGCGTTTGGGTGTTGCTGCGGTGCTTGCTCAAGAGGTAGAGGTTGCCGCCGGTCCAGAACATCGCCTCCGCGTCGTAGTTTCTGCGGTTGGGCGGCGGCGGATACGGCAGGTCGGGGAAGCGGTAACGCAGCCGCTTGAGGGACGGGATGGTGCCGCCGCCGGTCGCCGGATCGGGCTCTTCGACGATGTAGACGGCGAGGTCTCGACGCGCGTTCGCGTTGTTGCCGATGTCGCCGATGTAGAGGCGTCCTTGGTCGTCGATGGCAACGGCCTCCCAGTCCTGGTTTCGAGCACCGCTGACGCGCCACTCTCCGAGCTGCTTGCCCCGTCGATCAATGGCGAAGAGCCGGGCCGAGTCCCCGGAGTCGTTGTGGGTCCAGAAGACGCCCGGATAGCGCTTCGAGCGGGCGAGACCGGAACCTTCGAGGAGCTCTTCACTCTTGATCTTGACGGGCGTCTGAGCCGAGGACGGCATGCAGACGGTCAGGAGAAGAGCGCCGGCGGCCAGAGAACGAGAGAGTTTGGGTAGAGGCATGGTTGATCGTCCCACGACGCGCTCGCGCAGCAAAGGCCGCTCTGCCGATCCGCCCGAGGTTGGAGACCAAAGACCCGTCGGAACGAGCTTCGACGACCGAACAGATCAGGGGAGAGAAGAGAGGATCTTCGAACACCGCGACACTCGACCGCGATGGCGAGTCGACGTTCTCGACAGCGAAATGCGTACGTCGACCGTGGCGTGGCCGCAGGCACAGCAGGTGGTTTTCCTGCAGGGCAATCCGACCTCGTCGTCTCTGCCAAAGGTGTTCGTCACCGTCGATCCCGGTTCGATCCTGACCAGCAGACAGCGCCAGCTCTGTCGCGGCTGGCCAGGACAGACGGAGATCACGGTCGCTGGTCTGCACTTCATCCCGGAGGATGCGCCGGACGAGGTCGGAGCTCCGGTTGTCGGTCTGCTGGACGGCTCGGCGGCCAGGGGGTTGTTGCCTCAGAGTCGGCGAAGGTAGCTGTCGGGCCGCTGCAGGAACGAGCGGAGGATCTGCACGTGCTCGAGCTCATCCCATTCGACGCGCTGGACGTCCTCGTCGAGCCAGTAGAGGTGCGCCTCCGGGAAGGCGAGGAGTACAGGCGAGTGGGACGCGATGATGAACTGACTGCCCTCCTCGGTGCAGTCCCTCACCAGCTTCAGCAGGGCGAGCTGGCGGAGCGGAGACAGCGGCGTCTCCGGCTCGTCGAGCAGGTAGAGGCCGCCGGGCGTCAACCTCTCCTCGAGCAGGTGGAGGAACGACTCACCGTGCGAGCGAGCGTCAGGATCTTCGCCGTAGCGATGCGTCAGCGCACTCTGCTGGCCTCGCGCGCTGCCCATCGCGAGGCGCTGTCCCCAGGAACCGTCGAGCAGCGACTCGCGGAAGTGCCCTTCCAGCTCTTCGAGCTCGTCGACTTCCCGTTGCAGGCGCTGGGTGAAGCCGAAAGCGTCCTCTGCACGGAAGAACATGGCGCGGCGTGGGGCCTTGCGACGAATCGTGCGCAGCCGTTCGGCGAGCTGACGGGCGGGCTCGAGGGTCGGATCACGACGCAGATCGTGTGCTCCGATCGCGACGGCGTTGCAGGCGACGGCCATCGCCTCGAGCAGCGTCGATTTGCCCGAGCCGTTCTCTCCGGCGAGGAGGGTCACCGGCGCGTCGAGGTCGAGCTCTTCCAAGGAGGCGAGGATGGGGAGGGAGAAAGGAAAGGCGTCTGTTCGCTCGGGCGCCCGATACTCGACGCTGCGAAGAAAGGGAGGCATGGGCACAGTGTGCCAGCTCTTTCGCCGGGCGCTCGGAATCCGCTGCGCGCGAGACCTGCAGCGAACGCGCCACTACTCGCGGGTGCGAGAACGCTTCAGAAGAACGCGGCGGGAGCCGTCCTCCAGGCTGCGCGGATGAATCAGGCCCAGGGTCTTGAAGGCGAAGAGAGTGCGCAGCGTCTCGGCGCCGTCCAGCCCGCTGGCGGTGATCAAATCCTGCACGGAGAGGTCGCCGTCGATTGCGTAGAGAAGCCTGTACTCGTCGCGGTCGAGGCCGATGTCGATCACTTCTTCCGCGTCGTAGCCGGCGACGAGCCGAGACTCCGGTCCGCCGAGCGCATCGAGAGCCATCTCCTCGTCGCAGCCGAGCCTCGTCCCTCGGAGCACCATGTTCAGGATCGGTTGCTGAATGCGGATGGCGTTTCTCTCGCGCAGCTCCTGCAGGTTGAAGCGGGCATGTCCGCGGCGCCAGGAGAAGAGACTCCAGGCGATGCGACCCACTTGAGCCTGAATCGCCTCCTTGATCTCTGCGGGAGAGAGAATGCCCTCGTCCATCAGCAGGCGGCCGAAGCGCTTCTCGCCCCTTCGCCGGAGCTCTGCCAGCTCCTCGAGCTGCGCGGGAGTGATGCGCTCTTCGTCGAGGAGATACGGTCCGAGCCGGTCGAGTCGGTCGGTCGAGCTGGCGTAGATGACGTTACCGTCCTTGATGTAGAGCCGTTTGACGATGTCGCCGTCGGTGGCTTCGAGGACCCCAGGGACTCGGTGGTGGTGCACGCGCGTGAGGAGCGCGCCGAGGGATTCGCGAGAGAGCTCTGTCGAATACGAGGAGGGTTGGTTCGCCATGGGGCCAATCGACTCGGAAATACAAGATAAAAGAGGAATGCTGTGGCTCGTGCGGGGGCACGCAGCGGTGTAGGATCTAGCCTAACCGCATTTCTGGAAACCCGCGTGGCTCCCTTTCTAAGTGTTTTCTAATCAGCGACTTAGGCGCTGACTGGTCCTTCCTCGCATGCGAATTCTGCACACGGCCGACTGGCAGATCGGAGCGCATCTCGCTTTCCTCGGCGAGGGTGCCGCTGCCGCGCGAGAGAAGCGCTTCGAAACGGTGGCGACCCTGGTGGATCTGGCGGTAGCGGAGGCGGTCGACTGCGTGCTCGTCGCCGGGGACGTCTTCGATTCGCCCGATCTGTCGGAGGCTTCGCTGCGTCGCGTGCTGACACTCCTGGAAGGTCTCGGCGACGTCCCCGTGGTGCTGCTGCCCGGCAATCACGATCCGTCGGTCCCCGGGGGCGTCTGGGATCGCGCCCTCTGGAAGCACGTCCCCTCGAACGTGCTGAGAGCGCTGACACCCCGGGAGCTGGAGGTCCGTGAGGACTTCGCTGTCTATCCGTGCCCCGTGCGCCAGAAGTCGAGCCGCCTCGATCCGACCCGTTGGATCCCGAAGCGCGCCGACGGTGATCAGCGTTACCGGGTCGGACTCGCGCACGGTGCTCTGGACGTCCTTCCGCACCGCGGGAACTTCCCGATCGGAACGGGCCGAGCGGAAGAGGCGGGACTCGACTACCTCGCTCTGGGCGACTGGCATACGCCGATGGTTCAAGGGCGCATCGCCTACAGCGGGTCGCCCGAGCCTGGCTCGTTCCGGGAACGAGACTCGGGTCATGCGCTGATCGTCGATCTTCCGGAGCCCGGCGCGGAACCGCAGATCGAGCAGCGACGGGTCGCCGCGCTCGCCTGGCAAAAGCTGGTCCGCAGGATCGACCATGAAGCCGATCTCGGAGCGCTCGCGCGGGCGCTCCATCCACTTCGTTCCGAACTGGTGCTCGATCTGCAGGTCGAGATCGGGGACACGCAGCTGGTTGCTGCGGTCGAAGACTTCGTCGAGGAGCTTCGAGCGGAGGCCTTCTTTCTGCGTTCCGACTGCCAGGCGCTGCCGCAGCGGTCGCTCGACGACCTCGGTCAGCCTCTGGCGTCCGAACTGGACGCGGAGCTTCTGCAAGCGCTTCACGACCTCGAGAACGGCGGCTCTCGTCAGAACGCCGGAGCACTGCAGGTCGACGGCGCGGCACTGACCCTCGAAGAGCTCGTCGAAGCGCGACGCCAGCTCTCGCTCCTGGCGCAGCGAGCGAGCGACGGGGCCACGCGTTGATCGTCGAGCGCCTCGAGCTGTCGGGCTGGCGTTCGTACCGCGAACCGTTCGCCGTCGAGTTCGATGAGGGGGTCAACCTGATCGTGGGTGTCAACGAGGCCGGCAAGTCGACGCTCTTCGAGGCGATGACCCGGGCTCTGTTCGATCGGCACTCATCCAAGGCGGCCGAGATCCGGCGCATTCAGCCGCTGGACAGCTCTCTGGCCCCCGAGGTCACGCTCGTCCTGCGGCTCGGCGATGAGCGCTACCGCCTCCGGAAGCGTTTCCTGGTGGAGCCCGAGGCGCGGCTCGAAGTCTCGCGTGATGGCGACTGGCGTCTCGACCACGAAGGCGATCGCGCCGACGAGGAGGTTCGCCGTCTCCTGGGTGGGGACGCGCCCTACGGTGTGTCGAAGCCCAAGAACCGCGGGCTCGCTCAGGCCCTCTGGTACCTCCAGAAAGACCCTGGGCTGCCGCCCAGGGACTGGGGTGCGGCTCTGCGCGACGGCCTTTCAGGCCTCGTCGAGGCCGTCCTGAGGACGCCCGAGACCGAGCGCTTCATCGCCCTGCTGGACGAGGAGTACGCCCGCGACTTCACCGCGACCGGCCGCCAGCGCCAGAAGGGAGAGCTGGCGCTCTCGGAACGCGAGGTCGCGAGCCTTCGCGCCGACCTCGAGTCGCGTGCGGGCGAGCTTTCCAGAGCCGAGGCCTTCCGGGAGGAGCTGGTCCACCTCGACGAACGGCGACAGGCGGCCAAACGTCGGCAGGCAGAGATCCAGCTGCGCCTGGCCGAGCTGCGCGAGTCGCTGGCGCAGCGTGCCGCGTTGGACGAGGAGCTGGCGGCTCTGCGCAAGGCGATGGCGGATGCCGAGAAGAACGAGAAGGTGCTCGCGGAGCGGGTCGCTCGCCTGACCCTGCGGCAGAAGCGCGTCGCCGAAATCGGGCGGGAGCTTCAGCAGGTCACGCGGCGGGAGGAGGAGCTGCGCTCCAAGGTGCGAGAGCACCGTCGCTCGGCCGAAGCGCACGCGCGCAAGTGGGAGGACGATCTGACGCCCCGACTGAAGGTCGTGCGAGAGAAGGTCGAAGAGCTCAAGCGTCATCGTCGCATCGCCGAGCTCGAGGACGAAGCGATCCAGCTCCGAGCCCGCGTCGAACGGATCGAGCAGCTGACGGCGGGGGTCGCGGCGGCGCGCGCGACGCTGACCCGGTCGAAGGCTCCGAGTGCGGAGGCCATGATTCGTTTTCGCGCTTCGCTGCGGGAGGCGGAGCTGCTGCGAACGGCGATGGACGTTGGAGCCGTGCGCGTGCGCTTCGACGGGCGGGGCGAGGTCAGTGCGGAGCCCGAGGCTCCCGAGAAGGCCGGAGAGTTTCTGGTCACCGAGCCCACGACCTTCGACCTCTCCGACTACGGTCAGGTTCACATCCGGCGAGTCGACGCGCCGTGGCGCGAAGATGCCGAGCGGTACCGAGCGCTGGAGGAACAGATCGCGCGGCAGCTCGAGGCGGCAGGTGTCACTCACGCCCTCGAGCTCGAAGAGCTCGTCGCTGAGCGGCAGCGTCAGGAGTTCGAACTCGAGAACCTGGAGGCGAGACTCCGAGAGCAGCAGCTCGCGGCGGAGGGATTTCTCGCCCCGAATCGCTGGCGATCGCGCCTCGCGAAGCTGGAGAGCGAGGTGTCGGCGCTGCGCAGCGTGGCTCCGCAGGCGGTGCTGCCGGGCATCGAGACCTGGGTCGCCGATCAGACACAGGGCGAGCTGAATGCGCTGGAGTCGGACCTCGAGAAGCTCGAGCGTCGCATCGCAGCGGAGCGGCAGAGCGAGCAGGAGTCGCAGCAGAAGTGCTTTCGAGCCAATGAGACACTCCTCGAGATCGGACAGCGTCGGTCGGCGCTGAGCGAAGAACGGCGGTCCTCGCAGGACCGCATCGCGGAAGAGCTCGCCGACGTCGGCAGCGCCTCGGCGCTCGAACGGCTGGCACGCAGGGCGCACAGCGAGCTGTCCGAGCACAAGAAGGCGGTCGAGCTCTTCCTGCACCGATACAGCGAAGTCGTCGAGGGCCCGCAGGCCGAAGTCTCAGCGTTGGAGAAAGAGTCTGCGACGCTGGTTGGGCAACTCGAGGAGGTCGAGCGGCGCATGACGGATCGGCGTGCTCGCATCGAGGAGGTAGCCGCCCTCGGTCTGGACGTTCAGGTGGCAGACCTCGATGCGCGACTGACCGAAGCGAAGGAACGGCTGGAGCAGGTCAAACGCAGGGCTCGCGCGACGAAGTGGTTGCGTGCACGGGTTCAGGACCGCGAGGCGGAGCGGTCTCTCGGGCTGACCGCGCCTGTCGCTCAAGTGCTCGATCCCTGGCTCGAAAAGCTCACCGGGGAGCGCTACTCCGGCGTCGCCCTGGACGAGACGCTGGTACCGCGCGACGTGCGCCTCAGCGGCCACTCGGAGTCTCTACCGCTCGAGAGTCTCAGTCACGGCACGCATGAGCAGGTCACCGTGCTGCTGCGCTTGGCCCTGGGCGTGCTGCTGAGCGAGAACGAGCGACAGTTGGTCATCCTGGACGATCGCCTGGTCAACGCCGATGAGGAGCGGATGGCTCGCTTCTACGAAATCCTCGCCGAGGCCGGCGGCTCCTGCCAGGTCCTCGTGGCCACCTGCCGTGAGTCCGCGTACTCGGATCTGGTGGGCGCGAGGGTCCATTTGGCGAGCTCCGCGGTGAGTCCGAGCGAGTCGGGATGACGCGTCGTTGAGCGAAAGCGCGGCTTCTCAGACGCCGATCGAGCGCCACTTCCTCGGCTGGGACCGGCCTCTGCTGGAGGCTTGTGTCGAGTGGCTTTCCAGGGAGGGTCATCTACCGCACGAAGCCGATGATGCGCGCCAACGTTTCGCCCTCGTCGTGCCCGGGAGCCGGGCGGGACGCAGGCTTCTCGAAGCACTCGCGATCGAGCTTGCGGGGCGCAACTTCATCCCGCCGCCGATCGTGACTCCGGCGCAGCTCCTGTCTCTGCTGCTGCCGTGCACGGTGCGCGTGGCAAGGCCGATGGAGTCCACCCTGGCTTGGCGTCAGGCGGTGGCGGAGCTTGCCGGACGTCCGGAGCTGGTCGAGGCTCTAGGACCGATCTGGGACCGTCCGAGCGGTTCCATGCTCGACGATCTCGCCGCGGAGGTTCGCGCCGTTTCCGACGAGCTGGGTGCCGAAGGTCTCGACATCGAGGCTGCGTCGAATCAACTGAGCCGGGCCGAAGCCGAGCTCGACCAGCATCGTTGGCAGACGCTGAGAGCCGTGGAGAGGCGCTACCGCGAGGTGCTTTCCAGGGCGGGTCTGGTCTGTCCTCACGCGGAGCGAGTCCGCCTGTTGACCTCTGCGGAGAGGTCTTCGGAGCGACGGGTCGTGCTGGTTGGCGTTGCCGAGCTTCCCGGCCTCGTGCGGCACGCTCTCGATTCGGAGGCGTCGCGCGTCGACGCGCTGATCGGCGCACCGGAGACGGTCTCCGACGGTTTCGATCGCTGGGGTCAACCGAACATCGACTTCTGGCAGGACCGATCGTTGAGGCTGGATCCGGCTCGTCGTTCGACGAGCGAAGATCTCGACGGAATGATCGGACTTGCTGTCGACGATGTCCCGGCGAGCCCCGGTGGAACGACTCTCGGCGTAGGGGATCAGCAGCTGCTGCCGGCTCTCTGCGACGAACTCGAGCTGAGGGAGGTTCCTTTCCACAGCCCCATCGGCCGAACGTACGCGTCGTCTCGGCCCGCTGTCGCAATGCGTCTCGTCGCGCGCTTCGCCGAGTCGGGCTCACTGGAGGACCTCGGCGCCTTGCTGCGTTGCCCGGATCTCGAATCGTGGCTCCAGCGGGAGCTCGCGGGGGACTGGCCGGTTCGGGAGGAGGCGCGAGACGCGGCCGAATCGACGCCTCCGCGTGGCGGTCGGGCCGAGAGGGCGCTCGCGGGTGGTGACTGGCTGACGGCACTCGACGAATACGCCACTTCGACGCTGGCGATCGCCGTACCCGAATCCGGCGGCCGCGACAGCGAGCGTTGGCTCCGAGCGATCGAGGGGCGAATCCTCGATGGACTCGTTGAAGACGAGGAGCAACGACCGGTCTCCGTCTGGGCGAACGTGCTGGCCGACGCTCTTCGAGAGTGGTTCGGAGGTGAGCCGCTCGATCTTTCCGAGCCCGGAGACGCCGAGCTCGTTGCGGCTCTCGAACGAAGCAGCGAGGTCTTTCACGCTCTGCGCGAGCTGCCGAACGCGCTCGATCGTCGTCTCTCGTTGAGTGAAACCTTGGGACTGATTCTGGAGGCCGGAGGGCATTCGCCGCTGGCCAGCTCGACCTCGGATCCCGATGGAGTGGAGATCCTGGGATGGCTCGAGCTGGCGCTGGACGACGCCGAGCATCTCGTGGTGATGGGCCTCAACGAGGGCGTCATCCCGGCGAAGCTCGGTGCTCAGGGCCTGCTACCGCCGCAGGCGCGACGGTGGCTGGGCCTCCCGGACGAAGCGCGACGGTTCGCTCGAGATGCGTTCCTGCTGGAGGGACTCGTGCGCTCTCGCTCGCGAGTTCTCCTCCTGTCGGCGGTCTCCGGGCACGACGGGGAACCGCTCCTCCCGAGTCGCCTGCTTCTCCAGCGGCCCGCGGAAGAGCTGCCGGCGCTGCTGAGGAGCTACTACGCGACGACCCCGAGCATCGTCTGGGCGCCGTCACAACGGCGCGATCCAGAACCGCCACCGCTCGTCTTCGGGAACGAAGTGCCCGATGCGCTTCCAGTGACCGCGTTTCGGGACTACCTCGCCTGTCCCTATCGCTTCTACCTCCGGCGGTTGCACGGGGCGCAGGCGGTGCGGGATCGTCCCCGCGAGCTCGAGGGCGGCTCGTTCGGCTCTCTGGCGCACGAGGTGCTGAGCCGTTTCGCCGGAACCGAGCTGGCGCGGTCGACCGAGCCGGAGTTCGTCGAGGCGGGTCTTCTGGAGATCTTGGACCGTGTCGTGGAACAGCAGCTTGCGGCCGACGTTGGCCCGGCCGTGCGGGTCCAGATCGCGCAGCTACGCCATCGTCTGGGGAGCTTTGCTTCGTGGCAGTGCACTCAGGTTTTGGACGGATGGGAGATCGACGCGGCACTCTGTGAAGTGGATCTGGAAGCCCCGCTCGAGGTCGATGGGGAACGCCTTTGGGTCCGCGGCCGCGTCGATCGCGTCGATCGGCATCCTGTCTTCGGATTGCGACTTCTCGACTACAAGACGTCGGATTCGCCCAAGTCTCCGAAGCAGACCCACCGTCGAGGCGGGGAGTGGTTCGATCTTCAGCTCCCTCTCTACCGCTATCTGATGGAAGCGCGCGGGCTCTCTCCCAAGACCCTCGGCTTCGTCCAGCTGTCGAAGAAGCACCGTCAGCCGGATCTCATGGCGCCCGCCGAGTGGCCCGATGAGGAGCACGAGGCCGCGCTCGACAAGGCCCGCTGGGTCGTGCGTCAGCTGCGGCAGAGCCGCTACTGGCCGCCCGGCGAACCCCCCGACTATCTGGACGGGTTGGAACACCTCGCCGGCGACAGTCTGCCCTCGCGTTGGAGGCTGGGAGCACTCGCGCGCGGACCCGGCTGGCCAGAGCGCGGAGACTCCGATGCCTGAGATCCGAGATCCCCGCGATGTTCAGGAGCTGGAGGCGCTCACTCATCGCGTCGTGCTGGCCTCGGCGGGTACTGGAAAGACCTACGGCCTGGTCGTTCGCTTCATCGCCCTGCTGGCTGCCGGCCACGCGCCGAGCTCGATTCTGGCGACCACCTTCACCCGCAAAGCGTCGGGCGAGATTCTCGAGCGTGTGCTGCACCGACTCGCCGGCGCTGCGGACGCTGAGGACGAGGCCGCGACGCTGGCGGCCGAGATCGGGCAGCCTGTCGATCGTGCCGGCTTTCGTCAGATTCTGGCGACGGTCTGCCGGCAGATGACGAGTCTCAACGTCGCCACACTCGACGCCTTCTTCCACCAGCTCGTTTCGATGGAGCGCTGGGAGCTGGGCTTGGCGAGGTCCCAGCGGCTCGCCGCGCTCGAGGAGTCGGCGCTACGTCCTCTGCGAGAAGCCGGCATCGATGGAGCGCTCGCGTCTCTCGCCGACTCGGACTTCGAAGAGCTGGTGCATCTCGTCGCTCGTTTCTACAAAGGTGACGCGCAGCGTTCCGTCGCCTGGGGACTCGACCGCGCCCTCGTGGAGCTCTACGACCTCCACCGTGAGGCTCCCGAGAGTGCGCTCTGGGATCAACCGCGCGCCGAGGAACTCACCGTGCTCGACGAGGCTGATCTGGAAGCGCTACTGGGGCGGCTTCGCCAGTTCGCTCCCGGCCTGCAGAAGTCGCTCGGCAGCGCCGTCGAGGCAGCGGCGCGGCAGGCTGCGGGTCAGCAGTGGGAAGAGCTGCTGAGAGTCGGCGTCTGCAAGAAGGTGCTCGAAGGGGATCCCGTGTATCGCCAGCAGCCGATCGAGGGGCATCTCCTAGAGGATCTCGAGTCCCTGGTACAACACGCTCAGCGGTCGCTCCTCGATCGTCTCCGCAGCCAGGGGCACGCAACGCACCGCATCGTTTCCCAGTTCGACCGCGACTTCCGATCCGAGCTCGAGTCACGGGGAATCGTCCTGTTCAGCGATCTCGCTCACTCCCTCGGGCAGCTGCTTCCGAAGTTGTCGCCCGAGCGTTGGCTGCAGCTCTACTACCGCCTCGACGGCAGAGTTCAGCACCTGCTGCTCGACGAGTTCCAGGACACCAGCCTCAGTCAGTGGCAGGCGCTTCAGCCGATGGTCGAGGAGATTCTGGCGCATGCTGACGGGAGTCACACGTTCTACTGCGTGGGCGATCCGAAGCAGGCCATCTACGGATGGCGAGGCGGCTGCCCGGAGCTCTTCGTCGGACTCGAAACCCGGCTCGCCGCGGCGCAGCCTCCGAGCGAGGTGCGCAGCGCGAGCTTTCGGTCGAGTCAGCAAGTGCTCGACGCGGTTCACCTCGTCTTTCAGGGCCTGCAGCAGACGCCGGTGCTTGCCAACTCCCGCCCTCTGGTGGAGCGCTGGAGCCGTGCGTACGCACAACACTTGCGCGCCGACGTTCTCGACGATCTCTCCGGCTACGTCGCGCTCAAGACGTCGCCGACCTACGAGGGCGAGTTCGCGGCTCACGATCCCTGGTTCGAAGCTCTCGGCGGCCGGGACCCGGCGTCGCAGGTCAAGGACGACGACGAGTCCGTGCGCCCGACCTCTCACCTGGCCTTTGCCGCCGGTGAAGTGGCGGGACTGGCGGCCCGGCTTCCCGAGGCGACGATCGGCGTGCTCGTCCAGACGAATCGAACGGTGCGCGAGCTCCTCGATCTCCTGGCGGATGAAGGCGTCCAGGCGAGCGGTGAAGGAGGCGCCCCGATCGACGACGACCCGGCGGTCCTCGCGGTGCTCTCGACCCTGCGACTGGCCGACCATCCGGGCGACCGGCCCTCGTGGTTGCACCTGAGGTCCTCACCCTGGGCGACCGAGCTGCTGGGCGAAGCGATGACCGAGGAGGATCCCGTGCTCCTCGCTCGCACGCTGCGGTCGCAGATTGGACAGCGCGGTCTGGCGAGGCAGCTGGCCGCTTGGTTCCGCCGCCTCGGGCCGACGGTCGACGAGCGCTCGAGACGTCGACTGCGTCAATTGGTGCGGCTCGCCGAGCGCTTCGAGGAGGACGCGCCGACGCGGCGACTCGCAGACTTCGTCGACTGGGTGCCGACTTCCCCGGTGAGCGAGCCCGAACCCTCGAGGATTCGGGTGATGACGGTGCACAAGGCCAAGGGCCTCGAGTTCGATGCCGTCGTCCTGTGTGAGCTCGACCGGGACATCGGTCGTCTGAGCAATCCTCAGGTCAACGTCCTGAGAGCCGAACCGACCGCTTCGCCGTCTGCGGTCTTTCGCTCGACGAACGCCGCCGTCAGGTCGGGCAGCGAAGCGCTGGTCCTGGCGAACCAGCAAGAGCTCGATCGCCGGCTCTGGGACGATCTCAGCGGGCTCTACGTTGCGATGACCCGCGCGCGCCAGGTGCTGATCCTTCTCGTGCAACCGCTCAAGCCGACGAAGTCGGGCTTCGCCAAGGAGCGCCAGTCGGCGACCGGCATCCTGCGCTCGACGCTGGCGGCCGGCCAGCCTCCGCAGGAGCTCGCCCGGGGCGGCGCGCTGCTGTTCGAAGGAGGTTCCCTGCCGAGGTCCATCGTTCGCGGGTCGTCGACGTCACCCGAGCCGCTGGAGTCCGCCGAACCGAGCGTCTTGCCGGGACGTCCGCAGGACCTCGAAGCGTCGCCCGAGCGATCACGTCGACTGCGACTCGTGCGCCCCTCGGCGCTCCATGCTCGGGCCTCCACGGTGCGCGTGGGAGAGATCCTGGGGAGCGACGAGACACGCTCCCGCGAGGACGGAGTGCTGAAGCACGCTCTCCTGGCTCACGTGCCCTGGTGGACCGGTGAGCCTCCGTGGAGCCGTCAGCAGGTGGGGGAGATCGCTCGTCGGCACGAGGTCACCGCCGAGCGCGTCGCGCTCCTCGCCAGTGAGCTCGCCGAGTCGCTGAACGCACCTGAGCTTCGGGGGCTGCTGGGGCGACCTGAAGGTCGCGTGCAGCTCTGGCGGGAGCGACCCTTCGCGGTACCGGTCGACGGGCTGCTGATTCGAGGGACCTTCGATCGGGTCGAGGTCCAGGAACGTCGGGGGAGCGTCGTCTCGGTTCGGCTCCTGGAGTTCAAGACCGGGAGCGGAGCGCCCGCGGCCGCCTTCGCTCAGGTGGAGAGCTACCGTTCCGCTCTGGGTGCGATGCTCGGCGTCCTGCCGCTTTCGATCGAGGCGGTCGTCGTGCAGCTCGATCGACTCCTGATCGCTCGCCTCTAGCCGAGCGTCGTGACGTCGAGGATCGTCACCACGGCGGGCGCGAGGGCGGTGGTCTGCTGCAGCTGACCGACGAAGGATTCGAGCGCCACGCGCTCGCCGACGAGCTCGACCAGCATCGACTTGTCGGACGAGAGGGAGTCCAGTCCCAGCCCCTTGCGCCGGCTTTGCGGCCCGAAGCCGCTCACGCCTTCGAGGGCCGTGCCCCCGGGGAGTCCGAAGGACTGCGCACGGTAGAGGATCCACTCCCAGGTGGGAATGTGCTCGTGGCGGTGGTCTGCGCCGATGTAGATGCGGAGGAGTGCGTTCATGAGGGCTCCGAGGCGACGGCGATTCTACAGTGCATGCCGGCCGATCCAGAGGCCGATCACGACAGCCAGGAGGCCGCCGAGCAGCTGCGCCGCAAGGTAGGCCAGGGCACCGCCGGTTCGGCCGGACTCGATCAGGTGCACGGTCTCGAGACCGAACGCGGAGAACGTGGTGAGGCCGCCGAGAAAACCGGTCACCACGAGCGCGCGGCCGCGCTCGTCGAGCACGTCGCGACCGGCGCTCCAGCCGACGACCGCCCCGATGAGGAGGCAGCCGACGAGGTTGACGGCAACCGTCGCCCACGGCACTCCGTCGGTCGGTGTGGGGATCAGCTTCGCGACCGCGAAGCGTAGGCAGCTGCCGAGTGCGCCCCCCAGGCCGACGGCGAGAACCTGAGGCCACATCAGGCGTCCACTCCAGCCCACTCGTGGCGCAGGAGTCCGAACAGCAGCTCGTCTTTCGTCTCGCCCTCGCGGCCTGTCACGGCCGCGCGCGAGCGCCCCTCGAGTTGGAAGCCCAGCCTTTCTAGGACGCGAACGGAGCCTCGGTTGCCGTCTTTGACTCCGGCGAAGAGCCGGTCGACGGGAAAGTGGTCGAAGGCATGCTGCACGGTCACCGCAAGCGCATGCGTGGCGACTCCGCGGCGCCAGTGGCTGCGGGCGACCCAGTAGCCGACTTCGGCCGAGCGACGGTGCATGTCCTCTTGAAGCCGGAAGCCCACGCTGCCGACGACTCTCTGAGGCTCCGTGGCCGTTGCGATCGCGAACTCCGTATGGGCGACTTCACGACTGGCGTAGGAGACCCAGTCGCTGGCCTCCTTTTCTGTGTACGGGTGGGGGAAGGCGTCGCGAAGCCAGCGCGCAACGTGCCAGTCGTCGGCGGCAAGGCGCAGCGACGGCTCGTCCCCCGAGCGGAAGGAGCGTACGACCCACGGCGATCTCGAGAGGACCAGGGTCACGGAGGATCGCTCACCGCGACGAGGACTTCGCGAACGAAGTCCGCGTCTTCATGGCGGACGAAGAGTCGCGCACCCAGAACCCGCTCGCCGAGCAGCGGCGAGAGGAGAGGCGCCGCGAGGAGGCGGGCAGACTCCTCACCGGTGACCAGAAAGGGAATGCCCTCCGAGGCCAGCAGACTCTTGGCGACGGTCAGCTCGCTCAGATCGGTGGTGACCAGGACGAGGTCCAGATCGTCGGAAGGGCGCAGCACTTCCTAGAACGTCACACCCATACGCCCGCGGATCGCAAAGGCGAAGAGAATCGACACGATGAGAAAGAGAAAGATCCACTGCAGCTTCAGACCCAGGAGGTTGACTTCGCCGGTCGGGTACGGGACCTCGATTTTGGCGATGCCAGCTTCCCCGGGGATCGGATCTTCGGCGGGGAAGAGCAGCTGATCGAGAAAGCCTCTGTCGTAGCGTCCCGGGGAGCGGCGCGGCGCCCATTCGTCGGACACGACCAGGGACTTGGAGACTTCCGAGCCGTCGTGCCGGAGCACGAGCTCGTACTCGCCGGCCTCCTGGAGGCCGAGGCGCCAAGCCATCTCGTTCGCTGTCGGTGCCCAGACGCCCCGGGTCTCGACGGTAACCCCTTCCGGCGTCTCGAGAACCAGATCAGGCCGGTCGGCGTCGGGATCTGCTTCGCCTGCCAGCTGGACCGTCAACACGGTCTCGTCGCCGGGCTCGAAGCCCTTATAGCCCATGTGGAACTGGACCTGAGCCATCGCCAGGACGAAGGGGACCATCAGCCACAGGAAAGGCACGAGATTCAGGGCCATGTAGCGAGCGTTGTGCTTCAGGAGGTCGCCCTGAGCCCTGAGCATGGCACCCAGGTCGTCGTTGAAAAGGCGCACCTCGAAGAAGCCCGCGGCGATCTGATCCTTGACCCGGAAGAGAGCGTCCTGGTTCGACACTCTCTTGTAGACGAGCAGCGCGAAGACGGCGCCGATCATCGAGAGGATCGTCAGGTAGACACCCGCCGGAAGGCTCTTGAAGGGCAGGAGCGTCACATCGGTGACGGTCCGCAGAATCGAGTTGACGAAACCCAAGGTAGACCTGCTTCGGTTGAGTCAGAGAGTCGGAAGAGTCAAGCGGAGAGGATCAGGAGATGTAGCCGAGGCCTTGGAGACGCTTCTTGATCTCCTCTTCGCTGTCGGCGTCTTCGAGGAGGGCGAGCTCTTTCTCGAGCGCGTGAGTGATGAACTCCTCGGGGGAGGAGTATCCGGCGATGTCCGAATACTTCTTCACCTTGTCGAGAAGATCTTTGTCGAGCTTGATTTTGTTGCCACCAAACATGGTTTTCTCCTGGGTTGGGCTTGAGGGAAGCCGCCGATGCGGCGAAAAGGCGTCAGGATGTCAGCTGCGTCGCGGGAAAGGGCGTGTCGATACCGAACTCCCGAAGGATCGAAGACGCCAGGTTTTGCAGGCTGGTCGCCGGTTGCTTCAGGGGCCGGCTGGTGAAGAGAACTCCCGGGACCTCGGTATGGTCCATCATGTGATCGCCGCTCCACTCGCCGGTGTTGTCGGTGAAGACGTCGGGTCCGATTTCTCCGAGTGCCGACTCGTTCGAGCCGCGCCAGCCTTTGGCGTAGCCGATGATCATGTCGGGACCGTTCTCCAGCGCGCCGCGGCTCGCGTATTCCTCGCGGAGAAGGACCTCCGTGATGGCGCGCTGCTCGTAGTTCGGATCGACCGCCTCGAGCAGCTTGCCGCGGATCTCTTCGAGCAGATCCTGGCGTTCGGACAGCGTGACGATGCCGTCGCGTTCGCGGCCGCGGAGGTTCACGTAGAGGCCGCTGAAGCCGTAGGCGTAGGCCTTGGTCTTGGACCAGTCGACGTTGAGCAGGAGGCCCGGATCGTTGGCGAGGTCTGGATTCTTCAGAGCGAGATAGCCGTTCTGATAGAGCCAGGTGTTCATGTGAAAAGCCCGGCGCCACGAGGCGAAACCGTGGTCCGACATGACGATGAGCAGGTCGTCATCGGAGAGCGCTTCGAGGGCCTCACCGATGATGCCGTCGTACGCTTCGTAGAGCGTCGGAATGAGCGCAGCGTAGGGGGCGTCACGGTCCTCGCTGTAGTCCGGATGCTCTGGGTCGAGCGACCGGTACATGACGTGGGAGATGAGGTCGTTGTTGCCGAAGTAGTGGAAGAAGAACCCGCCGGGCTTCTCCATGTACTGGTCGAGCAGATACGTGAACTGCATGCGGTTCTCCTCGCCGG
>JBCCLJ010000019.1:0-54194 GCA_039026915.1 Acidobacteriota bacterium | reverse complement strand
TCGACGAGAGCGCTCCCTTCCTCACGCGCTGCGTCTTTCGTGTGGTCGGCGGCTACGGCAAGCTGGGCCCGTCGGTTTTGGAGAAGGTGCTGACCCGCGACAGAGGGCTCGCGCGTGCGAGCCTTCGCCGGGCTCTGGAGTTGGACTTCGAGCGCGTCATCGTCGCCCACGGGCGTATCGTCGAGAGCGGCGGGCGGGCGGACTTGGAGTCCGGTTACTCTTGGCTGCTTGCTGACGGCTGACGGAGCGCCCTCAATGGATCGTCGCGGATCCCGTTAGAGTACGCCCGGCCGAAGTGCCGCGCGCCCTTCCGCACACGGCGCTCTTCGTCTCGGCGGCATTCATCGCGGCCGTTTGGTGGCTCCCCATCATCGTGTTGTCCGACAAGTGCTGCTGGCTCATCAGATCTCCTTTCCATGCCTTGGAGCCTGGGGTGTGCGACGTATTGCGCTCGCTGCACGAAAGGGGCCGTTCCGGCGCTCATTGGTTCTTCGTGGGGGCGGCGATGGCCATCTTCACGGGCATCAGAGACGCCTTCCTCTTGTGCTTCGCACCCAGCATGCCGCAGCTTCTGCCGTTCAGATTCATGGGGTTTGACCGTGGCGCAGTCCGTGCTCCTTGCCATCGCGCAGCCGCAGACAGAGCGCCGCACCAAGCGGCTGTCGAATCGGTTCCTTCGTCTGGCCTCGGAGAAGCTCGCGCTCGAGACGATGGCTCATCGCGATCCCCTCACCGGTCTCGAAAATCGCCGACGACTCGACGAGAAACCGAGCGGATAATGCAGCGTGACGACGCGCGCTTCGTCGGTGCGAAGGCGGTCTCCCTGCTCTATCTCGATGCGTTCGTTTCAAGGGAGTCAACGATCGGTACGGAAACGAGGTGCGGGACGAGGTACGGATTCGCATTGCCGAGCTTCTGCGCGAAGAGTTTCGTTCCTACGATCTGTCGGCTCGCCTGGGAGGAAATGAGTTTGCTGTGCTCCTGGGCGCCGAGGAAGCCGAGGCGCGGACTCAGGCCCGCAGGCTGCAGCGTCGACTCGAGGAACCCCTCAGAGTGGGATATCGCGAACTACCTGCGGGGATTTCTGTCGGCGTGGTGACTGTCGAGGCCGACGAGGTCGATCTCGGCGACTTCTGCGGCTTGCGGACCGAGGACATGTAACGTGACAAACGGAGCGCAAGGCGGGGAGCGGATGAAGCGAAGCGGCATGCGGAAGCGCAGAACGCTAGAGTAGGGCAGCTCGCACCTCGTTTCGGTGTGTCGAGCGAGGGACGAGTGTGAAGCCTTTTCAACGAAACGACCGGCTGTGGACGGTTGCTCTGGCGGTTGGCTTTCTTCTAGGGGCTAACGGGCCGCTTTGCGCGCAGACCCAAGCCGAGGGTTGGCGGGCTCAGCAGGGAGTGCTCGATCTTCGCGACTGGGACCCGGAGATCGACGGTCCGGTCGAGCTGGGCGGCGAGTGGCGTTTCTACTGGCGTCAACTCTTGTCGCCCGATTCAGACTGCGCTCTGTCCGACGCACCCGTGGCCGAGCTGCCCGGAGTCTGGACCGGTACGACGGTCGAGGGCGAGGCGCTCGGCGCCGAAGGCTACGCCACCTACTGTCTGCGCGTTCTTCTGTCGGAACGACAGTCGCCGCTGTCGCTGCGCGTACCCCGGCTAAGGACTTCGAGCGCCCTGTGGGTCGACGGCGTGCTCTTGGGTGACACGGGGCAGGTGGGCACCGACCGCGCCTCGTCGCGCCCTCGGCGCGTGGATTCGATCGCGGCGATCACGCCGAAGACCGAGCTCGACCTGGTCCTGCAAATCTCGAACTTTCACTTCCGGACGGGCGGTGCTCATCGTCCCGTGATCTTGGGCACGCCGGTGAACTTCGAGCCCCTCGCGGACGGCAGGGCTGCCGCCTTGGCCGCCTTCTTCATCGGCGCCTTCATCGCGCTAGGCCTCTACCATCTGTTGACGCAACCGCTTCGCGCTCGGCGCGGGGCGCACTCCTCTTTCGGTGCGCTCTGTCTGGTGATGGCCGGTTATCAGCTGACGCGGGAGAACAACCTCTTCGTCGTTCTCTTTCCATGGGTGACTTGGCCCTACGAGATACGGCTCGAGTACAGCTTCTTCGGCCTGTGCGTGGTCTTCGCCGGCCTCTTCATCCGAGCGACCTATCCCGGCGAGGTGCCGCGGGCGTATCCGCTTGCCTGCCTCGCGGTCAGCGGGGTCTTCATTGTGGGGATCTGGACGCTGCCTCTGGTCCAGGTCTCGGACTGGTTGTTGCTCCTCTTTCAGTTCGCCTTCCTGGCGATTGGAATCTGGGGTGTGGCGCGTTTGGCTCTTGCGTTGGTGAGGCGCCGCCCGGGCTCCAGGTGGTTCCTCATCGGTGGATCGCTCTGGGTCCTCTCGGCCTTCCTGGACGGCTTTCTCCTGCGCTACTTTCCCGGAGTGCCCCGCCTTCTGCCCTTTGGTTTCATGTGGCTGATCCTGGCTCAGACCGTCCTGCTCGCGATCGCCCAGACGCAGTCGGATCAACGCACGAAGAATCTCTCGAACAGTCTTCTGAAGCTCGCTTCCGAGAAGCTGGCTCTCGAAACGATGGCCTATCGCGACCCCCTTACGGGACTCGAGAATCGGCGCCGACTCGACGAGGGCGCCGCGAAGATTCGGCAGCAGGGCGACGAGCGCTTCGCGGGAGCCAGTGCGGTCTCGCTGCTCTATCTCGACGTCGATGACTTCAAGGCGATCAACGATCGCCACGGTCACGAGGTCGGTGACGAGGTCCTGATCCGGATTGCCGGCCTGCTGCGCGAGGAGTTTCGTTCCTACGATCTTTCCGCACGTCTGGGCGGCGATGAGTTTGCCGTGCTTCTCGGCGCCGAGGAGAGCGAGGCTCGAGCACAGGCGCGGCGCCTGCAGGAGCGCCTCGAACAGCCGCTCTCCGTAGGTGACCGCGATCTCCACGTCGCGGTTTCGATCGGCGTGGCGACGGTCGACGCCGACGAAGTCGATCTGGGCAGGCTGTTGCGGCGTGCCGACCGCGACATGTACAGGGACAAGAGCGAGCGCAAGTCAGGACGCCGTTCGAGCGCCTGAACCGGGCGCCTGGAGACGGCGCCCGGCTCGGGCCGGGATCAGGGGATCCGCCGGCGCCTTGGTCGAAGAACCTGTCCGCCTCCGCCGTCGTCGCTGCCCGCGTCCATCTGCACCTGCAGAAATTTCACCGAGAACCCATCCCAGATGTAGGGACCGAAGTCGCAGTTCGGTCGTGGCCCGATCTTCCAGCGCAGGGTGTTGCGCCCCTGGCGAAGCTGGCTCGGTTCGAGCTCCAGTCGGAAGCTCTTCCAGTCGTTGCTGTAGCAGCTGTCGAAGTCGTAGTCGTAGGGGTGAACCTGCTGGTCCGGCCCGCCGTTGACGCTGACCAGCACCTGACCTCGCTTGGGCTGGTGCAGCTGTCCGAAGAGGACCGGGTTGCCGCCGAGTCGCGGCAGCTCCACGGTCACCGTTTCTGTCTCTCCGATCTCGCGGTCGCCGTTGCGTTGCAGATAGACGACGTCACTTGCCTCGAAGGCGTCGTATCGGCCACGGACGGGGCCGTCGAAGCGAATGTTGTCCCAGTGGAAGGTGTAGGTGTCCGTGTTGCCGGCGGTCGACAGTGGGGTGTACGCGTGGGTCTTGAACTGCACGACGCCTCGCGTGAAGGGCAGGCCGCCGGGAACGTCGACCGACCACTCGTCGAAGGAGCCGTTGGCCATCTCGATGCCCCAGTTGATGCGGTTCTTCTGCAGACGGATGCGCATCGTGCGGCGCACGCGGCGGTCTTCCAGGGCTGGGTCGTCCGGATGCAGGGCATTCCAGTAGGCCCAGTCGTACTGCAGGAACTGGCGCTCGTTGGTGATCCAGCCGTCGGGTGCCAGCGCACGATTGCCGACCTTGATGCGTCGGATGAGGCGCTCGAAGTCGAAGACGATGCGGTCGACCGGGTACTTCTCGTCGATCGCCGCGTCGACGGGCCCCGCGGCCGCCTTGAGCTGGTCGCGGGGTGTGATGAGGACTTCCCACCAGCTGCGGTTGTCGTGACCCAGGTTGATGTTGACGTCGAATTCGAGGGTGCCCCCGGAGCTGAAGTCGAACTCCTGGCGCGGCCAGAAGGAGCTCAGCGAGTAGGGGTCGACCTCACCGAGAGCCGTCATCATGTGGTTCTTGCAGACGAAGAAGCTCTTGTCGATGTTCTTGCCGTTGGACGACTGGACCGTGCGCACCTCGTGCTGCGGAGTAGGGCGGCCGTTCGGATCCGGCCCGGCGCAGCGGACGTCGTGATCGGCCAGGAAGGGCGGGTAGGCCTTGGTGAACTGCTCCTGGGGGTGAGAGCGATGCGTGACGACGTAGTCGAAGTTCTTTGGCAGGAGAGCTTGTGAGGGGCCGGGCGGGTCGCCGTCGAAGGTCTCTTCGAGCGCCCAGCGTTGCTGCGACGGCGAAGGGGCAGCTTCCTGTGCCAGGGAGCTGTTCGCGCCGCCGAGCGTGAGACTCAGCAAGAGAAAAGTCAGGGGGTGTGGCAGACGACGAGTCTTCGTCGTGGTTCTTGGGAGCATCGTCTGGTCCTTTGCATCGTTGTTCACCTCGAAGTTCAGGACACGGCAGGAGATGCGACGAGTCTATCGATTGCTGTATGGCAAAAGGCAAATGATTAGTTGCCGCGAGCGAGCGGCACTTGCTGTCTGCGCTACGATTTCGACATGGAAAGGCCGGCCGAGTGTTCGATCCTGAGGTGCTGACGAGGGCCCGCTACTGGATCGCGGTGCCTCTTGCCATCAGTCTTCCCGGCGCGATCGCCTACTGGTTCGTGATTCACCCTTTTGCCGGCTTCTAGCAACGGCGCGGAGTGCGGACCACATTCGGTGTGGTCATGACGGCGCTGGCGCTCTCCATCCTCTTTCTGTTCCTCCAACGGGATCGGCTCCTCGGGCAGGACCTCGGCTTTCATTCGGCCTTCTTTGCGCTGGGCGTCGTGTTCTACGCTTGTGGGGTGGGGCTGCAGGCCCGCGTCGGGCGCCAGCTGTCGCGACGCACCCTCATCGGCGTGCCGGAGGTGTCGGGAGAGGGCGGTGAGCTCATCACCACGGGCCTCTACTCGCGGACCAGGAACCCGCGCTACCTCGTCATTTTCCTGGTCGCCGTCGGCGTGGCTCTCTCGACCAACTACGCCGGAGTCTGGCTGCAAGCGGCGATCCTCTTCCCAGCGATCTATCTCGTCGTCCTGCTCGAAGAGCGCGAGCTGCGCGTTCGCTTCGGCGAGCCCTACCTGGACTACTGTCGCCGCGTGCCGCGCTTCGTCCCCCGGCTCGGCGCCCTGGATTCGGAGGGCGATGGATGAATGCGGCAAGAACTCACGACGGCGGCTGTACGTGCGGCCGTCTTCGCTACCGGCTGACTTCGCCACCGATGTTCGTACACTGCTGCCACTGCACCTGGTGTCAGCGCGAGACGGGATCGGCCTTCGCCATCAACGCTCTCATCGAGGCTGACCGTGTGGAGATGCTGCGGGGCGAGGTGGAGCTGTTGGAGATCCCGACGCTGAGCGGTGCCGGACAGAAGATCGCACGCTGTCCTCAATGCCTCGTCGCCTTGTGGAGTCACTACGACTTCGCCCGCGTCGGAGATCTCGTTTGCTTCGTGCGCGTCGGAACTCTGGACCAACCGAAGTCCATGCCTCCGGACATCCACATCTATACGGCGTCGAAACAGCCGTGGGTGGGGCTGCCGCCGGAGGCGCGTCAGGCCGAGGGCTACTACAGCGCGCGGGAGCTCTGGCCGGCGGAGAGTCTGGCGCGACGAGAAGCGCTGCGCTCCTAGCTGCGGTCTGCCGACGGGGGCTCAGTCGTCCCAGGAGTCCACGAGCTTCGCCGGGGCCACGTCTCGCCAGGCCTGCTCGAGCACGTCGCGGAGCGCGTCGTCCTCGATCTTGTCGAGCCGCACCAGGATCATCGGGTAGTCGAGGTAGTGGTCCGTCAGGTAAAAGGCCTCGGGGTCGGCGTTCAAGAGCACGTCCCGTGCGTCCATAGCGCAGCGCACCGCAAGTCCTCCTTCGGCTTCGCTGCGGAGACGGGCGATGAGCTTGCCCTTCACTCTGAGGGCCGGTGTTCCGTAGGAGCGGCTCTCCTCGGCTCCCGGCAACGTCAGCACGAAGTCGACCGCCGCTTGCCAGAGCGGAACCAGGTCGGGGCTCGGCGGGAACCTCAGAGGTACCGGTTCTTTTCGCGAAGGGATTGGAAAGAGTGTACGAAAGAGGTCTCGCGGCCGCCGTTCCGCTCGGCGGCAAACACTCATAGAGTCGTCCTTCGATGCTCCGTCTTGCCAACATCACCCTGCCGCTCGACCACCACCAGGCGGCCCTGCCGCGTGCCGTTGCGAAGAAGCTCGGAGTCGACGAGGCCGCGATCCGGTCGCTCGACGTCTTTCGACGCTCGGTCGACGCGCGTGCTCGGAAAAGGGTGAAGCTCGTCTACGCGCTCGACGTGGAGGTGGACGGCGAGGAGGAGCTGCTCGCTTCCTTCGGAGCGGATTCTTCGGTGCGCCCGTCGCCGGACATGAGCTACCGCTTGCAGCGCGAGCACGCCAAAGGCTCGGCTCCCGGCCCTCGGCCGGTGGTCGTCGGGTTCGGTCCATGCGGCCTCTTTGCGGCGCTGCTTCTCGCCGAGATGGGACTTCGTCCGCTCGTTCTGGAGCGCGGCAAGAAGGTACGCGAGCGCACCAAGGACACCTTCGGCTTCTGGCGTCAGCGCAAGCTCGACCCCGAGTCCAACGTCCAGTTCGGTGAGGGTGGTGCGGGCACCTTCTCCGACGGCAAGCTCTACTCCCAGGTGCGCGACCCGAAGCACTACGGCCGCAAGGTGATGGAGGAGTTCGTGCTCGCCGGCGCGCCCGAGGAGATCCTCTGGGAGGGACGGCCGCACATTGGCACCTTCAAGCTGGTGAAGATGGTCGAGCAGATGCGCGCCAAGATCGAGGCGCTCGGTGGCGAGATCCGCTTCCAGACGCGGGTCGACGACCTGATCGTCGAGGAGGGCGCTCTGCGAGGACTCCGACTGGCCTCGGGCGAGGAGATCCGCACTGACTGCGCCGTCATGGCGCTCGGCCACAGCGCCCGCGACTCGTTCGCCATGCTGCATCGCTCCGGCGTCGAGCTCGTCCCGAAGCCTTTCTCGATCGGCTGCCGCATCGAGCATCCGCAGAAGATGGTCGACGCTTGTCAGTACGGTCGTGCCGCCGGCCATCCGCGCCTCGGTGCTGCCGACTATCGGCTGGCGCATCACTGCAAGACGCCGGGCCTCGAAGGCCGCACCGTCTACAGTTTCTGCATGTGCCCCGGCGGCACGGTTGTCGCGGCGTCCTCGGAGCCGGGGCGCGTCGTCACCAACGGTATGAGTCAGTACGACCGTTCCGAGCGCAACGCCAACGCGGGCTTCGTCGTCGATCTCGCCCCCGAGGATTTTCCAGGAGATCCGAAGGACCCGCTGCGTGGGATCGAACTGCAGCGCGTGCTCGAGGAGCGCGCCTTCGTGACCGGCGGCGAGACTTACGACGCGCCGGGGCAGCTCGTTGGTGACTTTCTAGAGGGACGCGCGTCGACGTCGTTCGGCGACGTCCTGCCTTCGTACAAGCCGGGGGTACACCTGACCTCGATGGACGAAGTCCTGCCCGAGTTCATTACCGCGGCGATGCGCGAGGCGCTGCCGGCGTTCGACCGCAAGCTCAAGGGCTACGCGAGGGAGGACGCTGTGCTCACCGGCGTCGAGTCGCGCACGTCGGCGCCGATCCGGATCCCGCGGGACGCCGAGACACTGGAGAGCTCGTCGGTGCGCGGCCTCTTCCCGGCGGGTGAGGGCGCCGGTTACGCCGGCGGCATCCTTTCGGCGGGGATCGACGGGATCCGGGTGGCGGAGGCGGTGGCGCGGTCGTTGGAGGAGTGAGGCGGATTCAGCTCCCCGTCCGGGATGACGCTGGTTGGGTCAGCTCGGCCTTCGACCATCCGCGCGAGTGAGCTGCTCTAGGCGGGCTCGGCGGAAACGGACGGTGGCTCCGGCCCGGTCCGTCGGCGCTGTTGCTGGTGCCAAACTGCCAGTCGCCTGGCGTTTGCGCGCGCCGTCCCTACTCGGCCGCCGCCTCCGCCGCCCTCCAGACCCTCAGGAAGTTCCCACCCCAGATCTTCTCGACGTCTTCCGCCGAGTAGCCGCGGTCGAGCAGAGCGCGCGTCACGTTGATGGCGCCGCTCGCGTCCTGGAAGTCCTCGACGCCGCTGCCGTGGTTGAAATCGGTGCCGATGCCGACGTGGTCGATGCCGATGCGTGAGGCGACGTAGTCGATGTGATCGACCATGCTCTGGATGCTGCCGGGCCCGAGGATCTCGGAGACCTCGGCGACGAAAGGGCCCGCCTCTTCGTCAGGAAGCTCCCAGTAGAGCTCGAACGGGTAGTCGTAGTCTTCGTTGATGCCGGCCTTGGCTCGGGCGGCACGGATGCGGGCGTCGAGCTCTTCGTCGGTGGAGTCGAAGAGGTAGCCCTTGAAGGCGGAGATGTGCACCACTCCGCCGTTGGCGCCGACGGCGTCGATCTCTTCGTCGGTCATGTTGCGATTGACGTCGCACAGCGCCTTGACGTTCGAGTGGCTGGCGATGACCGGAGCCGTCGAGCGTTCGAGTACCTCGAGCTTCGCGGCGCGCGAGAGCTGTGAAATGTCGACGACGCCACCGAGACGGTTCACGTGGTCGATCGCCGCGCGTCCCAGGTCCGAGAGTCCACCGTGCTCCTCGGTCGCCTCGTAGGTGTCGGTCTCTCCGATGAACAGCGGGCGTGACGAGTCGGCGAAGTCGTTGTGGCCCATGTGCGTCAGCGCGAAGACGCGCACGCCGGCGTCGAAGAAGGTCTCGATCTCGTCGGGCTCGGTGCCCAGGATCAGAGCGTTCTGGAAACCGAGCACGAGGCCACGTTGCCCTGCGTCGTGAGCCGCAACGAGTTCGTCGGCGGAGCGGGTGACCGTCGCGTTGTTGGCAGGGTCCTCGGCGAGAGCGACGACTGCGGCGAGCTCGGCGTCGGCGGTGGCGCGGGCCGCCGCATAACCATCTGCATCGCGGGGACCCGGTCCGACGGCGACCGCGAGCACGACCGAGTCGAGTCCGCCGGCGACCATTTTGTCCGGCGCGACGCGAGAGCGGCCGTCGGGGCCGACGTAGCGGGAGGGCGCTTCCGGAATCTCGGCGTCGGCGTGTGCGTCGATCGTCAGAATCCGGTCGTGGATCTCTTCGGGTGTCTCGGCGTCGGTCGCCTCCGGCGGCGTCGAATCAGGAGTCGAGCAGGCAACGAGCAGGATGGTGACGAGGACAAGAGCGATCCGCTTCATCAGGGTCTCCTTTCCGAGGAACGGGAGCCCACTCTCTCACGCCGCCGCTGCTGGAGGTCACGCAGGTGCTCCCGCGAGGCCTCGCAGCGGTCCGGAATCGCTCTCCTGCGGCCGGCCGTCAGAGGCCTAGAGTTCGTTGCCTTCGTGCTCGCCCTCTTCCCACTGGGTTCGCAGAGTGTGCTTCTGGATCTTGCCGGAGCCGGTCAGCGGGAACTCGCTGACCGAGAACCAGGCCGTCGGTGTCTTCTGCGGCGAGATCGCCTCGCGCATGTGCGTGCGCAGCTCGATCGCCGTCGGCCTCTCGGCGCCCTCGGCGGTGCGGACGAAGGCGGCGACGATCTCTCCCCACTTCTCGTCCGGCAGGCCGACGACGGCGACTTCGCCGACGGCGTCGTGCCTCATGAGCACCTCTTCGATCTCGACGGGGAAGAGGTTCTCGCCGCCGCGGATGATCATGTCCTTGAGACGCCCGACGATCTTGCAGTAGCCGCGCTCGTCCATCGTCGCGAGGTCCCCGGTGCGCAGCCAGCCGTCTTCCCTCAGCGTTTCGGCGGTGGCCTCGGGGTTCTTGTAGTACTCGATCATCGTGCAGTAGCCGCGCGCCCACAGCTCGCCCTGCTCACCCACGGGCACCGTCTCCAGTGTGGCTGGATCGACGATCTTCACTTCGGTGTGAGCGATCGGTGGTCCGACCGTCAGGCCCTTGTCCGCAGGGGTGTCATCGGGGTTCGTATTGGTGAGCGTCGGCGAGCACTCGGTCTGGCCGTAGATGATCGTGAAATCGACGCCGAGCGCTTCTTCGATACGTCGCACGAGAGCCTCGGGCACCTGCGAGCCGCCGGAGACGACCGTCGTCCACGAAGACAGGTCGCGCGTCGCGAAGTCGGGATGCTCCATCGCGGCGATGAGCATCGTCGGCACGCCGGAGGCGAAGGCGGCCTGCTCGCGCTCGATCAGATGCAGAAAGAGCCCCGGGTCGAACTCGGGCATGAGAACCAGAGTTGCCGAGCGGTCCAGCCCTCCGAGTACGCCGAGCACACAGCCGCCGGTGTGGAAGAGCGGCATCGGGCCGACCCACGTTTCGCGCTCGCCCATGCCGACGCGGTGAGCCCACAGCGACGCGTTGTTGACGATGCTCTGGTGGCTCAGCAACACACCCTTGGGGAAGCCCGTCGTGCCGCTCGTGTACTGCATCTGCGCGGGATCGCTCCCGGCGACGTGCGGAAGCTCGTGCTCTCCGGCTGCGTCCATCAGCTCGCCCAGCTGGTCGAGACGGAGGATGTGACGGAGTTCGGGAAGGTTCGCTTGGATCGTGCGCGCGTGCTCTTCGATCGTGTTGCCGCGCACGTTCGGTACGACGAACACTCCCGCCGCGCCGGAATGCCCGAGCACGTACTCCCCCTCGGCCGGCTGCAGGCTCGGGTTCAACGTGACGAGCGTGACGCCGGCGAGTCCTGCACCGTACTCGAGGATCATCCACTCGGGCAGGTTGTGGGCCCATACGGCGACCTTGTCGCCCGGCTCGAAGTGGTCGAGGAGCACCCGCGCGCACCGCTCGGCGTCGGCGAGCAGCTCGGTGTAGGTCCAGGTGCGACCCTCGGCAGGGAGGCCTTCGACGAGCGCGCGGCGGTCCGGCGCTGCGGCCGCCACCTCACGCAGGCGACCGCCGACCGTGATGTCGGGCCTCAGTGCCGGACCCGAGCCGTCGGGGATCCAGTGTGATTCGGTCAACGGTGCAGTACTGGACATCGTTCCTCTCCTCGGTCGGTTCCCGGGCGCAGGCCCTGATCACCCTCTGAAATCACTTCTTCTTGGCGCGTTCGCCATAGTCGCCGAACGGCCGATCTCTTTCTCGAACAGCTTCGCGGAAGCCTACCTCCTCGGAGCGGCGCACGAAGTCGGCTCCCTCCTGGCTGTGACGTGCGACGCCGTCGAAGATCGTTCCCAACAGCCTTGAAGAGGCCGGGTCGTACTGATGGTCGGCGACACTGTTGAGCGCCAGCGTGATCATCTCCAGCTGGTTGCCGGGCACCTGGGCGATTCGCTGAGCGAGCGCCATGGCCTCGTCGGCCAGTTCGTCGTCGGGAACGACATCGAGAACGATGTCCATCTCGAGCGCCTCCGCGGCGGTGAACTCGTCGCCGGTCAGCATGTAGCGGCGCGCGCGCTGCAGCCCCATGCGGGCGACCCAGTTCCACGGTGCCTCGGGAACGCCCCAGACGCGCGACGGGGGATAGCCGAAGCGCGCCGACTCCGCGGCGAGGATCAGATGAGCGTTGAAGACGATGTTCGTGCCGCCGGCGATGCACCAGCCCTGAACCGCGGCGAGCGTCGGTTTGCGTGAGCTGTGCAGCTTGGCCCACGTCTCGGCGAACTCGCCGATCATGGGGAGGTCCTGGGCGGTGTCCCAGCGGCGCGTGGCCTGAGCCTCATGCTGGGCCTGAGCCGACGTCGACGAATCGAGAGCGTAGCCGGCGCAGAAGGCGGGCCCCTTTGCGTCGAGCAGGATCACACGCACGCTCCTGTCGCGTTGTGCGTCGTCGAGCGCCGCGCCGAGCTCGTCGCGCAGCTGGGGCGTGATCGTGTTGTAGGCGTCCGCACGGCACAGCGTGAGGCGCCTCACGGCGCCGACGTCGGTGACGCGGACGGCGACCTCGCTCATGATGCGATCTCGCCGCGGAGTCGAGCTGCGTCTTGGGAAGCTTTTTCACTTCGGAAGTCGTCAAAGAACACGGTGAACCCCTTGCTGTCTTCGGGTGAGTCGGAACGGCCCATGCGGTCGCGTTGGCTGCCGAGTGCTCGCGGCCGACTCAGTCAGGGTCGAGCCGAGCGTGGGGCGGTACTGGGGACGGCACCGGTGAGCGAGCGCGGAAGCCTTCGAGCAGGCAGCGTACGGCATCGTCGAGGCCGGCTGTGGCCTCTGCCAGGCGTGCGGCGCTCTGGGCCAGACCGACGCGGCCGTGCAGGAAGGCCCACAGTGCGAACGCCGCTGCGTCCCCCGACTCGGGCACCGCTCGACGCACGCAGGCGTGCACGTCGACCCAGACCGCCGTCCAAGCGGCCATCTCAGGCGCGCCCGGGTCAGGCTTGGCGTGAGTCAGCGCGGCGTAGGCGTGAGGGCGGCGCATGGCGAAGTCGACGAACTGCCTCGACATTTCGACGACGGCGTCGTCGGGCTCGCTAGCGATGGGCTCGAGGGCTGAACGAAGCTCACCCGCGGCCGCGACGCCCATCGCCAAGACGAGATGCGCGCGGTCGTCGACGTGGCGGTAGAGCGCGTTGACCGTCACGCCGACGTGGGCGGCGACGTCGCGCAGAGACCACGAATCCCAACCCTTCGCTTCGGCAACTTCGAGGGCCTGCTCGGCGAGCTTCTTGCGATCGATGCGGGCGGGATAGGGCACGTTCTGCGAAACCGTTGGAAGTTCGTCGAAACCGATCGAACGTGTACAGCGTACACTATGGCTGTAGGTGAACACTGTACACATTCAGGAGGCGACGGATGCAGAGCTCAGCGAACGACTCGAAGAGTGAGGCACCGGTCCTGGTGACCGGGGCGACAGGAGGACTCGGACGCAAGGTGGCGCAGCGGCTTGCTGCCGCCGGGCGCCCCTTGGTTCTCGGCGGGCGTCGGCGCGAGGCCGTGGAGGCGCTAGCTCTAGAGCTGAGCACGCAGCACGGTGTCGAGGCCGATGTGTTCGTTGCGGACCTCGCCGATCTGGACACCGTCCAGGAGGCTCTCGACGCCCTCGGCTCCGTCGATCTGCACGGCATCGTCGCCAACGCGGGCATCACGACCGCCGCCACCGAGCCGAGCGCGCAGGGTTACGAGATCACCTTTGCCGTCAACGTCCTTTCGCATCAGAAGATCTTTCTTCGCCTCGCTGAGCAGCTGCAGCCCGGTGGGCGCGTCGTCGTGGTCAGCAGCGGCGTGCACGAGCCGGAGAATCGGCTGGCCCGGCGGGCCGGAGTTCCGGAGCCTCGCTGGGTCGGTGCAGGGTCGCTGCTTCGGCCCCTCGACGGCCCGGAGGACCTGCGTCTGGAGGACGGTCGGCAGCGCTACTCGACGTCCAAGCTCGCCAACGTTCTGCAGGCGCGAGGCCTGCAGCGATTTTTGAACGATCGAAGCGTCGACGTCTTTGCCATCGATCCGGGGCTCATGGTCGATACCGACCTCGCGCGTGAGCTGCCGTCGCCGGTGAAGTTCGTCTTCCGTGGCCTCGGCAGGCTCGTGACCCCCTTCGTCGACAACATGAGGTCGTCGGTCACTTCAGCGAGTCACATCGCGAGTCTCATCGAAGACGAGTGCTGGGCTGGTGCAGGCTTTCGTTACTTGGACGGCGATCGTGTGAAGTCCCCTTCGGAGGATGCTCGGAACGACACGTTTCTCGAGGATCTATGGCTCAGCTGCGCGGAGGCCCTGGAGATCGATGGCGCGGTGCTGCCGGGGGCTTGAACGAGCTGGGCTTGCGAGAGCACGACCCCTTCGTGAATCTCCAGCGGCAGCAGTTGCGTAGATTCGAGTACCGACTCTGCTGAAGTCGTCACTCGGACCATGCTCGTACGATTGCAACTGCATCTCAGGCACCGACGACTCAGAGCTCTGGCTCTGTTTGGGGCGGTGTTCTGGCTGGGCGCCTGCTCTGCTCAACAGATCAAGGTGCCCCTGCGTCCCTTCTACCTGCCGGCGGATCCGTTCCTCGGGCGAGTCGAGCTCGACGTGCCGTACCGAGACGACGCGCAGGCGGACGCCGAGAAGCACCGCCTCGACCTCTTTCTGCCCGAAGGCGAGGGCTGGCCGATGCTGCTGTTCGTGCACGGCGGTTCTCTCGAGAAGGGAGATACCTCGCAGCGCGTCGTCGGGCACGACATCTACCGGAACATCGGTCGCTACTACGCGGCGCGTGGCGTGGCGGTCGCGTTGGTGAACTATCGTCTGCAGCCCGATGTGCACTGGAAAGAGCAGGTGGACGATGTCGCCCGCGCGACGGACTTCGTCGAGCGCCAGCTGGAGCGGCTGGGCGGCGACGGTCGGCTCTACCTGTCCGGGCACTCGGCAGGCGCCTGGCTCGTATCGCGGGTCGCGTTGAACCACGAACTGTGGATGGAGTTCGGCTGGCCCGACGACACGGTCGACGGTGTCATTTCGATCAGCGGCTCAGGCTACGACCTCACCGACGAGCTCACCTGGAAGTGGTTCGGGCGGGAGAAACGCTGGGCTCGCCGCTTCTCGCTCGTGCCGGGTGAGCGGAGCTGGAAGGAGCGCGCTTCGGTCGTTCCTCTGATTCACAAAGGCGCGCCGCCCTTCCTTCTGCTGCACTCGAAGCGGGAGCATCGCGCTTTGGTGCGGCAGAACACCCTCTTTTGCGATGCACTCCGTGAAAGCGATGTCGTCTGTGATCGGGAGGAGATCCCGGGGCACGGACATCGGCGCATGCTGCTGGCGATCAGCCACGATCGCCGACCGGTCGCCGGCAAGATCCTGGCCGAGCTGGGGGACGACGAGTAGTTCAGGCCCAACGTGTAGCCCTGGGCCGACGCCTCGTGACGAGGCCCCCGACTCCAACTGAGCTGCGAGTCTCTTCGCTCTCTTCATCTTCGCGGCGACGCGCGCTCGATGGCGTAGCTCTTGAGCGCTTTTCCAGGTCCGCAGCGCCGCAAGCGGCTCCCGCTGCCGGAGCTGGACGTCGCCGAGGCGCTCGAGTCCTGCGGCTCTCCAGCTGTCCGACGGCGCACGAGCTACGAATTCTTCGAGCGACCTTCGGGCCGCCTCGAGATCGCTCTGTGAGCGGAAGTGCGCGTGACCGAGGTAGTAGGGGAACAGAGGGTTGTCCGGAGCCAGCTGCCGCACGCGTTCGAGCGTGCTGACGGCCTCGGAGTAGCGGGCGCGCCGCGTGAGTCCGCGCGCCAGATGCAGTCGGGCGAGGACGTTGCCGGGATGACGCTCGAGCAGATCCTCGGCCAGGGCGATCGACTGGGCCGTCTGGCGCTCGTCGAGCAGGACCAGCACCAGAGCCATCTGCGCGATGTCAGCGACGAGCTCGCCCTCGCGATACGCGTGCGTGATCTGAAGGACGCCTCGCTCGCGTCCGTCCGGCGTTCCGCTCCAAGGGACGACGGTGCGTAGCCTCGCTCTGAAATAGGCGTAGGCGCCGAGGCCGAGGTCGATGTCGGCGAGCTCGGGCTGACGATCGCGAGCGCGCTCGAGATGACGCACGGCGCTGAGACCTTTGCGCACGGAGAAGAGATAGTTCTTCTTGCGGAGCGCGTGCATGCCCCGCAGACCGTAGAACGCTCCGGCCAAGAGGTGATCCCAGGCTTCGGCGTCGGCACGAAGGTCGGCGCGCAGGCGCTGCCGAGCCGCACGCGCAGCGTCCTTGAACGGACGATCGTGACGGAAGTCTTCGAACTCGAGCATCTCCGTCTGCAGAGCAAGCATGGTGCCCAGCGGCCCGACGGCGCTGGTCGGACGTTCGCTCGTGAGACGTTCGAAGTGACCTCGAGCGCCGGCGTAGTCACGATCGAGAATCTGATCGAGACCCTGATGAAATGCATCGATCTCGTCTCGGTGGGCCGAGAGCGAGGGGGCTTCGGTGGCCGCCCCAACGCTGCCGGCGCAGAGCATCAGCGCGACGAACCCTCGGCGGAGGCGCAGGCGGATGGGTGCGGACGAGCGGCGTGCGGGACGATCGGAGGAGGGCGGAGGTGTCGATATGCTCACGATGAGTATAAAAATCTCTCGGTACCGACTATTCCGCGATCGCTAGCTCGAGCCGTCTTCGATTGCCGACAGACGATGTCCCAGTCGTTTGGAGAGCGTCTCGTTGAGGCTCAGCTCTTGGGCTCGCCGTAGCGCGGCCGTGGCGATGCGCGGTTCTCCCGCTTCCTCGGCAATCTCTCCGAGAGCTACGTAGTAGGGCAGGTAGTCCGAGAGCTCCTTGTACTCGGCGAGGCGTTCGAGCGCGTCGAGTGCCTCGCCCGTCGATCCCGTCCGCGCCAGGGCGACCGATCGGTGGACCTCGATGACGGGCGAGGGGTTGAGCTGCAGAAGCTCGTCGTAGAGGGCGAGCACCACCTCCCACTGCGGCTCCTCCTTCAGGACCCACTGAGCGGCGATCTCGGCCTCGAGGTGGTAGCGCGTGATTTCGCTGCCTGTCGCCGAAGCCTCGAAGAAGGCGAGACCTCGGCTGAGCAACCGGCCGTCCCACAGGCTTCGATGCTGCTCCTCGAGGCGAATCGGGGCGCCGTCGCTGCCGACGCGTGCGGGAAAGCGCGCTGCCTGAAAGGCGAAGAGCGCGGCGAGCGCGAAGCCTCGTGGTGTGCGTGTCGCCTGGTTTTGGCTGAGGAGCTCGACGAGCCTCAGCGCCTCGGCACAGAGCTCACGACGCACCCAGTCGGCGTGCGTCGATGACGCGTAACCCTCGTTGAAAATCAGATAGAGCACTTCGAGCACCGCATCGAGGCGTTGGGCGAGCTCCGCGCCTTCGGGCATTTCGAAACGCGCCTCGCAGGTACGCAGCCGGCGCTTGGCACGCACGAGACGTTGCTCGATCGTCTTGCGCTGAATGAGCAGTGCGCGGCCGATCTCCTCGGCGCTCATTCCTGCCGCGATCTTGAGAGTCAGTGCGACCTGGTCGACCCGCTTGAGCTCGGGATGGCAGCAGAGAAAGAGCAGCTGCAGCTCGTCGTCCTGCGTTTCGATTGGATCCTGTTCTGCGTTCTGCTCGATGATCTGCATGACCTCGTCCTGCTTGTTTCCCCAGTTCTGCTGTCGGCGGAGGATGTCGAGAGCGCGGTTGCGCGCAACCCGTGCAAGCCAGGCGCTGGGGTTCTCCGGCACGCCCTGATAGGGCCAGAGCCGGAGAGCCTTGATCAGCGCCTCCTGCACCGCGTCTTCGGAGAGCTGCAGCTGACGCGCGCCGAAGCTGCGCGTCAGCGACGCCACGAGTCGCGCGGACTCGTGGCGAAAGAGCCGATCGACCAGCGCCGGGACGTCAGCGTCTTGGCGGTCTGCCACGGGCTCCTCAGACGGCGTCGATTTCACGGAGATGAATCGTGCCGAAGTCGAGGTGGGGGCAGTCTTCGCAGAGCTTTGCCGCCTCCTCGTAGCTGGACGCTTCCAGAAGGAAGACGCCGCCGAGGACCTCTTTGACCTCTGCGTAGGGGCCGTCTGTCACCTGGACGGAGTCGCCCTGGCGCCCGACCACCCGGCCCGGCGCATCGACGAGCTTCTCGCCCATCAGAATGCGTGCGCCGAGCTTTTCGCGCCAGGCCTTGTAGCGAGCGATCGTCTCCTGGATCTCCTCGGCGGAGGGCATCGAAGCGTCTTCGGTCGCGGGCGGTTCGTTGAGAAGCAGTAGGTAGCTGGCCATGGGGTCTCTCCTGAGTTTCGGTCTGTCGTGGTGGCGCTCTCGGGCGCCGTCACCTCTTGGACGAAGGAGTGCGCTGTGAATCGACAGTCGGCGGGAGTTTTTCTCGATTCAGTCTAGATCCGCTCGATCGAGACCTGCGATTCAGGTTTCTTGGGCGGCTCCTTCCGTGTCCAAGGAGTCATGAGAACTTCACTCCGCTGGGTCCTCTGGCCCCTGATCGCTGCCGTCGTCGCCGCCTGCTGCATGCTGCCCGCTCTTGCCGGTGCTCGTGGCGAGGCCATTGTGGACGGGCGGGACGCACTGCGAGTCCCTGAGGGGTGGATGCTCGATCGATCGTTTTCGCTCTCTCCGCCCTGCAGAGGTCTGGCCTCTCCGATCCCTTCGGCTGGCGGCTCAGAGAAAAGGGCCACTCTCGGCGCGCCTGCGCGCTCTCTCCGCCGCCTCGCTGTCCGTCTGCTGTGCGACTTCACGGCCGAAGATCGCGAGCAGGATGAGGGCCGCCGCGCAGCCGATCGGCCAGGCCCAGAGGCGCACCATGACGCGGGCGTGGGTCTGGGTGTGCTCCAGAAAGACGACGAACCAGCACGGCACGACCCAGCCGGACAGGACGACGCCCAGGACCCTGTCTCGCAGAGGCAGCGATCCCAGGCGGCGCAGGACCCTGAGTGTGCTCCAGACGAGCAGAAGCAGTGAGCTGGCGGCGACAACGCGGCCAAAGAGCTGCGATCCCAGTCCGAGGAGCTCGAAGCGACGATCCATGCGCTCGAGCATCCGTCCGTAGCTCGGGTCCTGATTCGTGAAGAGCTGACTCAGCTCCGGCGCCAGCGTCGTGCGCGGATCGCCGCTGACGCGGTAGGCCAGGCGGTCGACGAAGCCTCGCAGCACGCTTTCGCCGTAGACGATCTCGGCAACGACCACGTGGCCGAGCATCGCTCCCAAGGCACCGCACAGGTAGAGCACGAACACTTCGAGGGTCAGGCTCCAGGCGCCGGTCGGGCGATCGTCCTCGAGCGTCAGCGAGCGAGTCCCCGCGGGGTCGAGCGCGGCAGCGAAGAGGGCCGCGGCGAGACCGAGGCCGATCGTCCCGAACATCAGCGCGAAGTAGGCCTGGAAGGCGCCGAAGCCGACGACGAGCAGCACGCGCGCGGTAAACGAGAGCCGGCCGAGCGGCCAAACCATGGTGAACAGGAGGAACCCGTAGAGGAGAGCGTTGGGCCAGGCCGACGTAAAGCTCGCCCCCTGTCGAACCGGACCGTAGAAGAGCAGCAGCGCCGCGAACAGCACGCCGTACGACGCGATTCTCCACCGCGGTGAGCGAGGGTCGTCGGGGGCGTTGCGGGTGAGGAACCAGAGGCACGTCAGCAGGCTGCCGAAGAGCAGACCGATCGTCAGGCCGAGAAGAAACCGACGCAGTCCACCGACGGTCATCGCCGGAATCAGCGTCTGCAGGAAGAGGCGCTGGCCGATCCAGTACTGGTGATAAGCGTGGCGAATGTAGTCCTCGGGGAGGGCGCCGTCGACGGCCAGACCGCGCAGAGCGTTGCAGGGCTGTTGCGGCCTCGTGGAGCGATAGACCCGCTCGGCCGTGACGATGCTCTCGAGCGCGCTCTCTCGACGAAGTGTCGCCATGATCGGAATCAGGCAGTCGTTGAACTTCTCGAAGGAGGTCTCGATCGACGTCGGCTCGTAGGCGTAGGAGCGCTCGATCCGCTGCAGCATCGGGTCTGGGCTGGCGGCCCACCACACGGCGTTCAACGCCAGGAAGAGGCCGACGAACAGCGCGGTCGCCGCAGCTCCCCAGAGAGTGGTCCTGCGAAGGTGCCGTGCCAGAACCTTCAGTCCGTGGCGCTCGCGCGCCATTCTCAGCATCGTCCAGACGATGCGACGGCCGTCGCGCAGCGTACGGAGCTTGCTCCGGGAACCCTGGGGGCGGGCTCCGTAGCTCGTCGGCAGCTCGGCCGTTCGCAGACTCGACAGCGATGCGAAGAACGTCATCTCCGTCTCGATCTCGAAGCCGGTGGAACGCGCGGGGAAGGCCTTGGCGAAGCGGCTCGAAAAGACCCGGTAGCCGCTCAGAAGGTCTTGCACGGGGTGCCCGAGCAGCGCGCTCGCCAGCTCGGACAGGAGATCGTTGCCGTGCAGGCGAAGTCGCGTGTAGGCCTCCCGACGGCGCTCCCGGCTGGCCACCACCATGTCGAGACCGTGTTCGAAGAGCTCGGCGGCGAGTTGCGGTGCTGCCGCTGCATCGTACGTGTCGTCGCCGTCGACGAGCACGTACGCGTCCGCCTCGATCTCGCGGAACATCGCACGGACCACGTTGCCCTTGCCGGGCGCAGCGACCTGGCGCACTTCTGCGCCGGCCAGCCTCGCTGCGGCAGCCGTGCCGTCCGTGGAGCCGTTGTCGAAAACGTAGATCGCTGCGTCCGGGAGAGCGCGGCGAAAGTCGTGAACGACCGAGGTGACCGTTTCTCGCTCGTTCAGGCACGGCACGAGCACCGCGATGCGCCGTCCGCGCAGGATCTGCGTGGTGCTGGAGTCGTCGAGCAACGGACAGAACGCCTCGTCGAGTGGTGGCTTCGGGTCTTCCGGAAGAAGCGCCGCTGATTGTACGCCCGCATTGCTCCGGCTGGCTCTGGATCTACTGTCGCGGCACCGTTACTCTTGCGCGATGAACGAGAGTCTCCCCCCTACCTCTGCACCGATTCCTCCACAGCAGCCACTGCCTGCCCCGGAGCCTGCACGAAGCTCCCGACGCGGTTGCTTCCTCGCGGCGGCCCTGCTTGCCGTTGTCGTCGTGGCTGGCGTGATCTTCCTGATGATCAGCATGTTCGCGGCGATGCGCTCTCTGTCCGGCGTCGAAGCGATCTCGGTCAGCCAGGGGTCCGTGCTCGAGATCTCCCTCGTTGGCCCGCTGCCGCAAGCGCCTCCGGCGATCGAGATGGGCGGCCTCTTCGGACCGCCCCAGAGCACGTTCTGGGGTCTGCGGCGCGCGCTGCGCAGAGCGGCCGGCGACAGCGACATTTCGGGCGTCCTGCTCCGCCTGGGCGGTGCGGGCGTCGGCTGGGCGACCGCCGAGGAGATCCTCGAGCAGCTCGATGCGTTCCGCGCCAGCGGCAAGCCGATCTACGCCCTGCTGCGCGCCGACATGATCACCGACCTCGACTACTTCCTGGCGACGGGTGCCGACCGCATCTGGGTGACGCCCTACGCCGGCGTGATCGTCAACGGCTTGGCCTCCGAGGCGCAGTTCTACCGGGGCAGCCTCGACAAACTCAAGATCGAACCGCAGGTCATCATGTTCAAGGAGTACAAGAGTGCGGGTGAGGCCTACGCCAACTACGAGATGAGCTCCTACATGAGGGAGTCGATCGAAGGGCTGCTCTCGACGTTCTCGAGTCGCTTCTCGGCAATCGTCACCGAACGACGGGGCATCTCCGCTGGCGATCTCGAGACGTTTCTGGCACGCGGCGTGTCGACGACGCAGCAGCTGCTGGACGCCGGCCTGGTCGACGACCGCGGCTTCCTCGACGACGTGCACAACGCCTTCGAGGACGCCACCGGACGCAACTTCGAGCGCGTCTCGCTGACGGGCTACCTGACCTCGCTCGGGCCGGAGAGCCGGATGGGCCGTGACCGCATCGCCGTCGTCTTCGGTGAGGGTGCGATCGTCACTCCCGCTGTGGAGTCCCCGCTGCCGTTCTTCGGAAGCGCCGGCTTCTCGGGCCCGATCGTGGCGCGCAACGTCCGCGAGGCCGCGGCAGATCCTCGGACCAAGGCGATCATCCTGCGAGTCGACAGCCCCGGCGGTGCGGTGGTGGGATCGAACCTCGTGCTGCATGAAGTCAAGCGTGCTCAGGCAGAGGGCATCCCGGTGGTCGTCTCCATGGCCGACACCGCCGCCTCAGGCGGTTACTGGGTGTCGATGAGCGCCGACTCGATCGTGGCGCAGCCGACGACCGTCACCGGTTCCATCGGCGTCGTCTTCCAGAAGTTCAATCTCGACGGCTTCTACGAATGGCTCGGCGTCAACACCGAGCGCATCACGACCGACCAGAACGCGACCATCTTCAACTTCTCGCCTTGGGACGAGGAAGATCGCGAGAAGGTGATGGAGTGGATGGACAGCTCCTATCGCGGCTTCACGGAGGCGGTCGCTGAGGGCCGTGGCCTGCCGATCGAGAAGGTGCAGGAGATCGCGCGCGGTCGCGTCTGGAGCGGCATCGACGCGCTCGAGGTGGGCCTCGTCGACGAGTTGGGCGGCTTCGAGAAGGCGGTCGAGGTGGCGGCCGGGCTGGCCGATCTCGGCGACTCGCCTCGTCTCGTCGTCTACCCGCGGCCCAAGACCTTCTTCGAGCAGCTCTCCGATCTGCAGACGGTGCGCACGCCGATGCTGCCGGCGTCGCGTGCAGCTCTGATCGACTTCGTCGAAGAGCTCGCCGAGCCGCGGGTCGAGGCGATCGCGCCCGACTTGGACATTCACTGATCGGGGCGGCAAGACTGTCGGCTACCAGCCGTCGGTCTCGTCCATGAGCTTCTGGAGCTTCTTCCACCAGAGCTTCTGCTTGCCTTTGCGTTGCCCGTTGCTGGTCTCGCCGTCGTACTGCATTTGCATCTTCTGCATCGACTGCAGGGTCTCGGCGTAGACCTCGCGGAGGCGCTGCTCGAGATCGTAGCGGGCCGCGCCCTCGCTGGAGCCCTTGCCGACGACGTCGAGGACCGCACGCCGGAGTCTCCGAGCGCCGAGCTCGGTGATGTCGAAATGGCCCTGCTCGTGCCGGAGCGTGTAGTCGTTGCGCCCGGCGGACTTCGAACTCGACTGGAGCTTGTCCATCAGCGCGACGACTTCGAGGCTGGCGACTCTCGCTTCCCATCCGTCTTCGGTGCGCTCGGTCTGCGCGCGAAGGTCCTCGAGCTGGATCGTCGACGCGAGCATGGCCAGCTCCGGGCCCCAGACCTGCAGACTGCCTTTGAAGTCGTCCCAGACGAGCTGGCGGTAGCTGGCGTAGACATCGTTGTCATGCTTCGGCGCGAAGATCTTCGGCTCTTCCGCGGCAGTGCGAGCGGCGAGCAGAAGAAGGAGTGCGCCCAAACCGGTGAGAGTCGTCTTCATCGTAGAGAGTTACGGCCGGATGGCTGCGGCGGTTCTCGGCGTCTGCTTGCTCAGCTCAGCGCGCTGACGACGAGGACGCCGAGATACGTGCCCAGCGCGCTGCCCAGCGAGCCGACGAGGATTCCCGGCAGTACGAGGTCGGATCGACCCAGAGAACGGGCCAGGGCGAGGGCCGAAGAGCCGCCGCCGACGTTGGCCTGGCTGGCAACGGCGACCACGCCGGGGTCCGCCTTGAGCAGCGCTGCAACGGGCAGCAGGACGGCCGTGTGCACGGCGAGAACGATGCAGACGAAGGCCAGGATCCACAGGCCCGTCGCGCCGCTGGCGGCGAGAGCGCGAGCGTCGCAGAGAGCGCCGATGGTGGCGAGAAAGAGGTAGACCCCGAAGAGGCCCAGAGTGCGCGCGCCGCGCAGCTTGCCGACCGCCTCGAACTGCGCGGCGATCAGGCCGAGCGTCGTCAGCACGAGAATCGCCGGCAGCTCGAAGCCGAGTCCGGCAAGTCTCGCGGCGATCTCTTCCGAGCCCCAGACGGCCAGGCCTCCGAGCAGGAGCAAGAGCGATAGATCCATCGGGTGGATCGCCTGACGGTCGCCGTCTTCCTCGGCGCTGGCGGCGGCCGTCGTCTGAGCGCCGGAGTTGCTGCGTCGCGCGATCCACCACGTCGGTACGACGACGGTGATGGCCATCCAGACGGTCGTCATCGCGGCGTCGACGGCGTTGGCGGCCAGCAGGAGCGGTCCCTCGGTGAACTCGTACTGGGATGCGATCGCCATGAAGTTGACGCTGCCGCCGGTGTAGGTGCCGGTGAACATGCCGGCGAGCACGGGTGCCTTGTCGCCGAGGCGTGCCGTACCGCCGATGGCGAGCATACCGACGAAGGCGCCGAGAGCGACGCCCAGTGAACCGGTCAGGTAGAGCACGATCATGTCGCGTCCCGCGCGCAGCACCTTCTTGAGGTTCACTTCCAGGAGGAGCCAGAAGATGGCCATCCAGGCGACTTCGTGAAAGAGCACGCCGTAGAGCGGGACCGGCTGACTCCCCGTCGGAATGATGCCGAGGTTGGCCACGATCGCCGTCACGACGATGACGAGAAGCGCGGTGCCGAGCGGTCGCAGGGGCGTGTGGCGGGCGAGAAGCTCCGAAATGACGATGCAACCGCCGAGCACCGCCAGGATGAAGAGTGGAGTCTGCACGTCGACCGTCAGCCGGCGCGCCGAGAGGAGATGACGCCGGTATCGAAGCCGGCGAGGTGCAGCCCGCCGTGAAAGCGCGCGTGCTCGATCTTGAGGCAGCGGTTCATCACCAGATCGAGACCTCCTTCGAGAGCGATCTCGGCGGCCTCGACACTCCAGAGTCCGAGCTGGATCCACAGGCTCTCGGCTCCGACCGCGACCGCTTCCTCAGCGACGCCCGGCAGATCGGCCGGTCGGCGAAAGACGTCGACCATGTCCGGGACCTCCGGCAGCTCGGCGAGCGAGCCGTAGACTTTCTGCCCCAGAATCTCGCCGCCGCGCGGCGAGATGGGGTACACGGTGTAGTCGGCAGAAGAGCTCAGCAGGTAGGTGAGCACGAAGTTGCTGGCCTTGGCCGGGTTGCTCGAGGCGCCAACCATGGCGATCGTGCGGGTGCGTCGCAGGAGATCCCGACGCTCTGGTGCGCTGGGCGGCGTCCAGCCGGAGACGGGAGGAAAGTCAGTCAAGTTCGATCTCCTTGCCGTTCAACTCTGTTCACCGGTTGCTGCTGCGAGGCCGCGGTCGAGGTCCCAGAGAATGTCGTCGAGGTCCTCGAGGCCGATCGAGAGACGCACCATCTCTTCGCTGACTCCGCCGCGCTCGAGCTCCTCGCCCGACAGCTGCTGGTGCGTCGTCGAGGCCGGGTGGATGACGAGAGTGCGCGCGTCGCCGACGTTGGCCAGGTGAGAGATGAGCTCCAGCGATTCGATGAAGCGCGCTCCCGCGAGGCGTCCGTCCTCGGCGGCGAGCGCGAAGGTGAAGACGGCGCCTGCGCCTTCGGGCAGATACCTTGCCGCGCGCTCGGCTTCCGGGGATGACGGCAGACTGGCGTAGTGAACCTCGGCGACGCGCGGATCGGATTCGAGCCATTCGGCGACGGCGCGCGCATTGCGGACGTGCTCGGCCATGCGTTGCGGCAGCGTCTCGAGCCCCTGCAGGATCAAGAATGCGTTGAACGGCGCCATTGACGCGCCGACGTCGCGCAGCTGCTCGGCGCGCACCTTCGTGCAGAAGGCGTACTCACCGAAGTTGTCCCACCAGCGCAGGCCGTTGTAGCTGGGGACGGGCTCGGTCATGTGGGGGAAGCGGCCGCTGCCCCAGTCGAACGTGCCGGCCTCGACGATGACGCCGCCGATCGCCGTGCCGTGGCCGCCGATGAACTTGGTGGCCGAGTGGAGGACGATGTCGGCTCCGTGCTCGATGGGCCGGCACAGATAGGGCGTGGCGAACGTGCTGTCGACGACGAGCGGCAGTCCGGCATCGTGAGCGACCTTGGCGAGCGCTTCCAGATCGGCGACGACCCCGGTCGGATTGCCGATGATCTCGGTGTAAAGGAGCTTGGTTTCGTCGCGCACGGCTGCGGCGAAAGCGGCCGGATCCGAAGCGTCGACGAAGCTGACGTCGATGCCGAGTCGCCGCAGAGTGACGTCGAACTGGGTGTAGGTGCCACCGTAGAGATTCGAACTGGCGACGACGTGATCGCCGGCTCCGGCGAGCGCGGTCACCGTCAGGAACTCGGCGGCCTGGCCGCTCGCTGTGGCGACGGCGCCGATACCCCCTTCGAGACTCGCCATGCGCTCCTCGAAGGCGGCGGCGGTCGGGTTCGAGATGCGCGAGTAGATCGTGCCGTACTTCTGCAGCGCGAAGAGGTCGGCGGCGTCCTGCGTGTCTTCGAAGACGAAGCTCGTCGACTGATAGATGGGGACGGCTCGAGCACCGGTCGCGGAGTCCGGCTGGCCGCCAGCGTGCAGTGCGCGAGTCTTGAAACCGAATTTTCTGTCTGTCATCGACGCCAGTGTACTGCCGAGCTCCTGCTCGGCAGCTACTTCGGCAGAACGTCGTACCAGCCGCCGCGCTCGACCACGTCGACTTCGACGTCGTAAAGAGCGCTGAGTTGCTCGGCCTCGAGCAGCTCGTCTTTGGGACCGTGCGCGACGACGCGCCCCTCCTTGAGCAGGATGACGTCGGTGATCTCGGGCAGGATCTCGTGAACGAGATGCGTCACCAGCACGAGCGTGGTCTCCTCTCGGGCCAGTCGACGCAGCTCGGCGAGCAGACCGAAGCGCGCCTTCAGATCGAGTCCAGCGGTCGGCTCGTCGAGGACCAGGGTGTGCGGCCGATGCACGAGTGCCCGAGCCAGAAGGACGCGTCGCTGCTCGCCGCTCGACAGCGTGTCGAAGACGCGGTTCCGCAGCCCTTCGATCCCGAGCGTCTCGAGCGCCTTGCGTCCGCGCGCCTCGTGCTCGGGGTTGCGCTCGCGGTGACCCGGGCGGCCGACGGTCCCTTCGAAGCCCGAGGCGGCGATCTCGAGCGCTGTCAGCAGCGCCATCGGCTCCTCGCCGCCGCGACGGCGATGCTGCGCCTCGAGAGCCGCGCTGACGATGCCGATCTGTTGCTTGAGCTCCCAGATCCGCCATCGGTCGCGGCCGAGGATGCGCAGCACGGTTTCCGGCCGATGCAGCGGATAGAGATCTCTCGTCAGCAGCTGGACGAGGCTCGACTTGCCGGCGCCGTTCGGACCGAGGATCGCCGTCTGGGCACCGTGCTCGACCTTCAGGTCGAGCCTCTCGAAGACGGTGACGTCAGCCCGACGGAGGCCGACGTCGCAAAGCTCGAAGAGCAGCTCGGAGCTCAAGGTCTGGCTGCCGGCGTCACATGTGTCGCTCGAGCCAGGCGAGTACCTCGCGGTGCCACTGCCTCGAGTTGTTCGGTTTGAGCACCCAGTGGTTCTCGTCGGGAAAGTAGAGAAGGCGAGACGGTACTTCCTGACGTTGGAGCGCCGTGAACAGTGCAAACGACTGACCTTCTGGAACGCGGTAGTCGCGGCCGCCCTGGATGATCAGCGTCGGCGTCCGGAAGTTCTCGACCAGATTCACCGGGTTGTGCTTTTCGAAGCTCTCGGGTGTTCTGAAGTAAGGGCCGCCGAACTCACGCTCCGGGAACCAGAGTTCTTCGGTGGTGTAGTACATCGAGCGCAGATCGAAGACGCCGTCGTGGTTCACCAGGCAACGGAAGCCGTTGGGCCAGTTGCCGGCAATCCAGTTCATCATGTAGCCGCCATAGGAAGCGCCGAGCGCGCAGGCGCGCGTGCCGTCGAGAAAGGGGTAGCGGAAGAGCGCGTAGGCGAAGCCGGTCTTCAGGTCGTCGAGGGGCTTGCCACCCCAGTCCCCCTGGATCGAGTCGGTGAAGGCCTGGCCGTAGCCGACGGACCCGTGGAAGTCGATCATCACCACGGCGTAGCCGGCACCCGCGTAGGCTTGCGGGTTCCAGCGATAGTGGAAGTTGTTGCCGAAAGAGCCCTGGGGACCGCCGTGCACCAGAAAGGCGATCGGGTAGCGCACGCCGTCGACATAGTCGTACGGCTTGACCAGGTAGCCGTAGACCTCCTCGCCGGCATGGCCTTCGAAGCGGAACTGCTCGTAGTCGCCCATGGCGACCGCGTCGACCGCTTCGCGATTGAGATCCGTGATCGGATCGATCGTGCCGCTTGCGGCGTCGCGGTGGAAGAGCTCTGCCGGACTTCTCAGATTGCTGAGGCTGTACAGAATGCCGCTCGGCGTCTCCTGGATTCCTCCGGCGCTGCCGTCCCGCACGAGCGTCTGCACGTTGCCGCTCTTGATGTCGATCTCGAAGATGCTGCGCTGCCCGAAGTTGGCGGCGGTTGCAAAGAGCTTCGTGCCGGAGGCCGCGGCGATGAGCTCGCCCGGGGAGCGGTCCCAGTCCCGGGCGATCTCGCGAGGCTTTCCGAGACCGCTGGCGTCCCACGAGGCGATCATGAGGCGAAAGCGGTCGGATTCATAGCCGGGGGTCTTCATCGCCAGCCAGGCGAGTCGGTCGTCGCCGACGAACACCGGGTGGGAGTCCCAGGCGGGGTTCGCCGCCGTCAGGTTCTGCGGCCTCTGCCCGCCGGCCGCCGGCACGCTCCAGAGATCGAAGTTCGTCGACCACGATTCGAGTGCGCCCTCGACGCGCGAAGAGAAGACGACGTGCTGAGAGTCCGGGCTGAACGCGATCTCCTCGGCGCCGCCGAAGGGCATCGGCGGGACGTCGGCGCGCAGACCCGGCGTCAGATCGACGGGCTGACCGCTCGCTCGACCGTCTTCACCCAAACCGAGGGAAAAGAGGTGAGAGCGCCGCCCGTCTTCATAGCGGTCCCAGTGGCGAAAGAAGAGCTGCTCGTAGGCGCGGCCCGTCTCCTTGGAGTCCTCGCGCTTCTCGAGGCGATCCGTCGTGCAGCGCAGCGTGCTGCAGTCGGGGAAGACCTCGGCGGTGAACGCCAGGCGCCGCCCGTCCGGGGAGAGAACCGGATTGGCGACGTCGAGCGGCATGTCCGTGATTTGCTGCGGATCTCCTCCCGAGAGACGCAGCCGCCAGACCTGGGTCGAGCCCGAGCGCGACGAGAGAAAGTAGAGAAAGCGCCCGTCGCGGGACCAGATCGGTGCGTAGTCCGCTTCGGGATGGGTCGTCAATACGCGCGGCTCGGCGGTGCGACCTTCGAGCCCCACGAGCCAGATGTCGGTGCGCCCGCGATCCGCTTCGAGCTCCGTCTCGCGCACCACGAAGGCGGCCCTGCGCCCGTCCTGGGAGACGGCCGGAGACGAGATGCGCTTCATGGCGAGCATGTCGTCGACCGTGAAAGCGTGCTTCTGGGCGTTCGCCCCATGGGGGAACAGCGGAAGCAGAGCGACGAAGGTGAAGAGGAGAGGACGCACGGCGGCGGACGCTAGGCGAAGGAGGGGCATGATGCGGCTCCGGGTGTCTGACGGGGAAAGGCAGGCTCGGCTGAGCCTGGCCAACACGAGAGGTCGGCCGGGGAGGGGCGTTTCTGCGTAGAGGGAGCTTACCCGAGTCTGGTGCCGGGAACCGTCTGCCGGCGAGATCGGTCTATGCTGCTTCAGTGATCTTCGAACGGCGCAGCGGTGTGAGGTGGCGGGCTGCCGGTATGGCATTCGCGGCGCTCGTCGTGCTGGCCCGCTGGACGGAAGCTCAGCAAGGGGTTGTCGTCGAAGGCCGTGCTCTCGACGTCCGCAGCGAGGCGATTCCGCGGGCGCTCGTCGAAGTGCTCCGCCCCGAGTCTCGCTACGAGGCGTTCTCTCGCTTCCTCGCGGGTGAGCCGCTGCCGCCGGCGGTCGCCCAGGTGCGCACGGACGCTGAAGGGGCCTTTCGCGTGGAAGCTCCTGGCAACGGCCCCTGGACGGTCGTCGTCAGCGCGCCCGGGCGTCTGCCGCAGCTTCACGAAGTGAACCCTCTGCCGCGCCGCCAAGTGCTGCCCGCGGCGATCCTCCCCGAAGCCGCCGTGGAGCAGGTCGACCTTCCGGGCCCTTCCGGGCTGCCCGCCGCGGGTGCCTGGATCGAGGTCGAGCAGCGAGTGCAGCCCGAGTCGCTGCAGCGCTATGCGCGCTTCACGGGATGGCGCTCCGAGCCGATCTACGGCTTCGCCGACGACGAGGGGCGCTTCAACTTCGTGCGCGGCAGAGACGAGCTGCTCGTCCTGCGGGCACGCCTGCCGAACGCGACGCTGCGCGTTCGGCTGGGCGCCGGCCAGCCGCCGGGTGTCGATCAGGCTTACGCACGCAGCGCTGAAGCCAAGCCGTTTCAGTTCCGCCTTGCGGACGGGCGCTCGTGCTCCGCCGCCCTGGTGATCGTCGACGGCCGCCTGGCCGGCAAGACCGATCTCGAGGGCGGGATCCTTCTCGACGTCACTCAGCGGTCGCAGGTCGAGGTGCTGTCTCCTCAGGGAGATCGGCAAGCTTGGAGCCTCAGCGGTTTCGCTCGGTCGACGGGGCCGGCCGCCGTCGAGCTTCAGCTGAGTCGACCGCCTCAGCGACGGGTTCAGATCGTCGACCTGGAGGGGCAGGCGGTGCCGAACGCGGTCGCCGTCATCGAGGGGCGTGCGGTTTCGGCGGACGCAGCCGGCACGCTGCAGGCTCTTTGGCGCCACCGCGGCCGCGCCGAAGCTTGGATCTCCGCTCCGGGCTTCGTCGCCCGGCGGCTCGACGGTCGCGAGGTCGAGTCTGCCTCCTGGCGTCTTGCGCCGGCTGTCCGAGTGCAGGGGCTGGTCGTCGATGCCGAGGACCGACCCGTTCCCGGCGTCGATCTTCGCGTCTCGCCGCTGCAGGCGGTCGAGGATGACTTCGAGCGGCTCTGGGGGCGTTCGGACGGTCTCGGTCGCTTTCAGTTCGAGGGGCTGCCAAGTCCGGGACTTTTCACCGTGCGCGCCACGTGGCGACGGCAGGGAGCCGGACGGGTCATTTTCGGTGCGCAGCACCCGTCCGACCTACGCCTCGTCCTGCTGCAGGAACGGGTCGTCACCGGACAGGTGATCTCGGAGGGTCGGCCTCTGGCGGGCGCGCAAGTGCAGCTCCAGCGTCAGGAGGTGGGTGCGCGTGAGGTGGAGACCGACGCTCAGGGCACCTTCACGGTACGTGCTGCCGTTGGAGAGTCCTGGTTGCGAGCCTCCTACGACGGCTTTGCCGGTCTCGTGCAGACGGTCGAGATCCCTCGAGGAAGCGGGCGCTGGGATCTCGGGGCTCTCGAAATGCCGCGAGGCCTCTCGCTGGAGCTCGTCGTCGAGAAGCAGGACTCGGGAGAGCCCCTTCTCGGCGCTCACGTCGAGCTCGTCGCACGTCGTGCACTGCGCGCCCCGGACGGTCGCGAGACGCTGGCAACGAGCCGAAGCCACGAGCTCGAAGCGTTCACCGACGCCGACGGCGTCGCGCGTTTCGGCGGCCTCCCTGCCGAAGCCTCTTTCGACCTTCTCGTCGAGCTCGAGGGCTTCCAGCAGTGGCGTATCGCGGGCCTCGAGATGCCGGACGACGGCGTCTTCGAGATCTCCCTGACGCCGGCTCGCCTCTTGACGGGCCGCGTCGTCGACGTCGACAGCGAGCCGATTCGCGGGGCCTTCGTCGGCATCACGTCGCTCGACGGACGCACGACGCCGGACCTCGAAGCGCCCTACACCGACTCCGAAGGCCGTTTTTCCATCGACGGCTTGGCCGAGGGGCACTACCGAGTCTGGGCGCGCGCTTCAGGCCACGCGGCCTTCGAGTCGGTAGAAGTCGCGCTCGGCGAAGACGAAGTCGAAGAGCTCCTGCTGAGGGAGGCCCCGTCGGCCGTGCTGACCGGGCGAGTCCTCAGCGACGAAGGTCGGCCCCTCGGCGAGGTGCGCGTCGTCGTCGCCGAGCAGCTGGCGACGACCGACAGCACAGGAGACTTCGTGCTCGAAGGCGTTGCCGTCGGGCGCCAGGAAGCAGAGCTGCGCGCTCCGGACGGTCGGCGAGAACGCCACGTCATCGACGTCGATCCGGGTGGCTCCTACGTCGAGCTCAGTCTCGGTCAGATCAGCATCTCGGGCCGCGTCGTCGACGATGGCGGTGAGCCCGTCGTGGGAGCCGAAGTGACGATTCAGGGGCCGGCAGCCAACGGGCAGGTCGCGGTGACGGACGAGAGCGGAGCCTTTCGACTCGACGGCGTCGCGCGAGGTCAGGGCCGGCTCGTGGCCGAGCTCGGTGCGCTTCGCGGTGCGACCGAGGGGATGAATCTTCGGTACTCACGCACGGACGTCGAGATTCGCGTCGACGGAGGGTCGCGCATCGCCGGTCGCATCTCGGGGCTGACGAACGGAGGCGCCAACGTGGGAGTCCTCTTGAGGCGAAGGGGGACGACTCAGTTCGCTCCGGTGAACGAAGACGGAGAGTTCCTGCTCGAAGGAGTCAGCCCGGGTACCTGGGAACTGAGGGTGCAAGAGACGCCTCGAGCGTCGATGTCGACGCGGATTCTCGCTCTGCGCACCGTCGAAGTGCCGGTCGGCGGGGGCGAGCAGTACCTCGATCTCGTCGCCAGCGCAGGGCGCAGTGCGGGTGCGGGATCGCCCTTGGAGGGCCGTCTGCTGGTCGACGAGACTCCGGGAGCTGCGGTGCATCTGACGCTCGTCGGGGCCTCCGGGGAGTCTCACTGGGCTCGCACGGATCTGGACGGGCGCTTCTTCTTCGACGATGTGCCGGACGGTGAGTACGTGCTTTACTCCGGCGAGCCCGGCGGCGGCCTTGCTCCGGTGGCGGCCGTTCGAACACCGACCACTTTCGTCGAGGCTCGTCTGCACAGAGCTCGCCTCGACGTCGAGGTGCTCGATGCCTCGACCGGCGAGCCGCTCGAGGGCACGGTGGAGCTGTTGAGCGATGCGCCGCCGAGGCGCCTCGATCTGATGGCGGGGATGCTGCGACGCGAGGTCTTCGTCCGCGGGGCAGCCCGCCTGCGCGTTGTCGCGCCGGGCTACGAGGCCGTCGAAGTGCCGCTGCACGGCGCAGATCAGCGGCTCGTCTTGCGGCGCACTGGCTCGGACGGCTGACGAGCCGCTTCGAAAACCCCGAGAGTTCATCCGGCCTCGGTACGGAGGCTCGAACCCAAGCGTGTCAATGCGAGAAGCGTTGTCACCGCGAGCCGGCGCCGCCGCTCGTGTGCCGACCGACGCCCCAAACTCGTCCCAGTCCGTCCGCCCCGCGGAGGCTTCGCGGAGCAGACTCAGCTTCGTTCATCAGCTGCCGTTTACTGCGGTGCGAACTTTGGAGAGACTGCCGCGTCGGTCGGCGCTGGATCGGCTGCGCCGTTCCAAGCGCCGACGCTCCTCGCCAGGATCCCGATCGGGACGCCCTCCGCCTGTCTCCTCTTCCAGGGTTCTGCCGACTCGGAGCTTTACTCCGTTACTCTTGTCCCTCTCCGAACCGCGGCCGTTCCCCCAGGGCGGAGCGACCGTTCAGCATCCGTCGACTGCGGGCGTCCGAAGCGCGCAGGCTCGACCCTCCCGAGGCTCCTGCTATGCACCGCCGTCCCGTCTCCGTGTTTCTCTGCGCGCTTCTGCTGCTCGCCGCCCTCGCTCCGGTCTCGGGTCAGCAGCTCACGCTCGACTCGATCTACTCGCCCGACGACGCGACGAAGGTCGAGTACACCAAGGCGCTGCCGCGCCTGAGCTGGCTCGAAGACTCGCGCTATCTCGAGACCTACGGCAGCGGTGCGGATCGCAAGGTGCAGTTGGTCGATGCCGCGACCGGGGAGAGCGAGGCCTTCTATGACGCCAAGTCGATTGCCGCGGCGCTCGTCGAACTGCCCGGGATCGGTGAGGAGCAGGCCGAGAAGCTCGCCGGCTCCCGTCTCAGGCTCGATCCGGCGACGCACCGTCGGGCGCTGATGAACGTCGCCGACGACCTCTTCGTCGTCGACCTCGAGGACGGCAGCGCGCGTCGACTCACCTTCGATCCCGAGCCGGAGGTTGGCGAAGAGTGGAGTCCGGACGGGCGCTTCGTCAGCTTCGTGCGTGACTACGATCTGCACGTGGTCGACCTCGCCTCGGGACGAGAGCGAGCGCTCACCGAGGGCGGCAGCACCGAGCTGCACTTCGGCCGTCTCGACTGGGTCTACCAAGAGGAGATCTACGGCCGCGGCAACTTCAAGGGCTACTGGTGGAGCCCCGACTCGACGCGCATCACCTTCCTCAAGCTCGACGAGTCGCCGGTGCGCGAGTTCACCGTGGTCGATCATCTGCCGACGGAGCTCGATCTCGAAGTCACGAACTACCCGAAGGCCGGTAGCCCGAATCCGACGGTGACGCTCGGCATCGTGCCGGTCGTCGGTGGAGCGACCCGCTGGGTGGACACCTCGCAGTACGCGTCGATCGAGCATCTGATCGTGCGCGTCGGCTGGACGCCGGACGGTGACAGCGTCGTGCTGCAGGTTCAGGACCGCGAGCAGCGGTGGCTCGACCTGCTGCTCGCCGACGCTGGCAGCGGCGCCACGCGCACCGTGATCGAGGAACGCTCGGAGGCCTGGGTCAACGTGCTCGACGAGCCGCACTGGCTCGAGGACGGCAGCTTCCTCTGGCGCTCCGAGCGCACGGGCTTCGCACATCTCTACCACTACGAGCTCAACGGATCGTTGCGCAAGCAGCTCACCGACGGCGAATGGGAGATCCGTTCGGTGCACGGTGTCGACGAAGAGGCTGGCACGGTCTACTTCACATCGATCGAGCACAGCCCGATCGCGCCGCACGTCTACAGCATGCCGCTGGGCGGCGGCGAACGCACCCGGTTGAGCCGTTTCGAGGGGTCGCATCGCGCAACGTTCTCGCCCGACATGAAGTACTTCCTCGACACGTACAGCTCGGTCTCGCGCGCGCCGCGTCTCGAGCTGTTCGGTGCCGATGGAGAGAGCGTGCGTCAACTCGGCGACGCCCAGACCGAAGCTCTCGCCACGGTCGAGTGGGGCGAGGTCGAGTTTCTCCAGGTACCGACCGAGGACGGCTTCCTCATGGAAGCGATGCTGATCAAGCCGCCCGGTTTCGATCCGTCGAAGAAGTACCCTGTCTTCCAGTACAACTACGGTGGCCCGGCGGCCCCCGTGGTGCGCAACGCTTGGGGCGGGTCCCGTTATCTCTGGCACCAGATGCTGGCCCAGGAGGGCTACGTCATCTGGATGTGCGACAACCGTTCGGCGTCGGGCAAGGGCGTTCGCTACACCTGGCAGGCGTACCAGAAGCTCGGCGAGATCGAACTGCAGGACATCGAGGACGGTCTCGACTGGTTGCGGCGACAGAGCTGGGTGGACGACGAGCGCTTCGGTCTGTGGGGCTGGAGCTACGGTGGCTTCATGGCGTCGTACGCGCTGACCAACAGCACGAGCTTCAGAATGGCGATTGCCGGTGCGCCGGTCACCGACTGGGATCTTTACGACACGGTGTACACGGAGCGCTATATGCGGCGGCCCCAGAACAATCCGGAGGGCTACGGGAGCACGTCCGTCGTCGAGAACGCCGAGAACCTCTCGGGACGTCTCCTCCTGATTCACGGCACGATGGACGACAACGTGCACCTGCAGAACTCGGTGCAGCTGATCTACGCCCTGCAGAAGGCCGGCAAGTCGTTCGAGCTGATGCTCTATCCGAAGTCACGCCACGGCGTGCGCGACGACGACCTGGTCTACCACCTGCAACAGACGATGACGGATTTCGTTCGCCGCTCTCTCTAGGGCGAGCTCGGCGCCTCCACTTGGAGGGGCGCAGTGTCCTCTCCGGGAGACACCTTCAGCTCGCATCGAGCGCAGGAAATGCCGGGTTTCCGGTGTTTGTTCTCTAGAACGGACCGGCACGGATTTTTCATTGGACAAGTGCGTGCGCGCCGGGAGCCCTCGGCGGCCCCAAGACAGAAGGTCCTTTCGCAGATAGTCTCTTGGCGAGATCTCGATGAGCCATCGCGAGCGAATCGAGTGCCATCCCCCTTCGAGGAGTCCCACCATGAAGCGTTTCGTCTCTTCCCTCATGCTCTTAGGCGCGACGGCCGTGCCCTTGGCGGTCGCCGCTCAAGAGGCGCCGCAGCTCCAGGCAAAGAACCGCAGCCTCGGAGGCTCGCTGACGCCCGCAGAAGCGCCGAAGACGCTCATGAGCAAGTCGCGCATCGCCTCGCGTACGGTCTCGACGATCGAGAACGGCGATGGCAGCTATGAGGGCGTCTGGGGCTTGATTCCCGGAAGCGGAGTCGACGCTTCGGAGTGGGTCCAGCGTTTCGTGCTGCCGCAGTCTTCGGGCACGGTGACCGAGGCCGCCGTCTGCTTCTCGAGCGACAACGGCGGCTCCTTCGACTTCGAGTTTCTGATCTTCTCTGCCAACGGCAACCGCCCGGGGAACGAGCTCGACCGCATCGGCTTTCGCACGCCCCAGCTGGATGCGTTGGTCGTCGAGTGCCTGCAGCTGCCGGAGATCAACTTTCCGACGACGACGGACCGTTACTTCTTCGGCGTGCAGTTCAGCGCCAACGACGACCTGCTCGTGCTGGCCGACGAAAACAGTCCTGAAGAGCAACCGTCCTACGTGCGAGCGCCCGGAGTCACCGGCTTCGAGCGCCTCGGTGGCGCGTCGACGCTCTCCGGCTTCGAGGCTTTCCGCAATCTCGCGGTGGCGATCAACTTCGACGACGGCGACGGCGCTGGCGGACCCAGCGGCAACACCGATCCGTGCGTCGCGGACGCGCAGACGCTCTGTCTCAACCGCGACCGATTCGAGATCAAGGTCGACTTCGCCACGCCGCAGGGCGACTCCGGTGCTGCCGGCGCGGTGAAGCTGGCCGATGATTCCGGCTACGTCTGGTTCTTCGATCAGAACAACGTCGAAGCAGTCTTCAAGGTGCTCGACGGCTGCTTGATCAACCAGAACTACTGGTTCTTTGCCGGCGGCCTGACCAACGTCGCGGTCGACGTCACGGTAAGAGACTCGGTGACCGGCTTTCAGCAGGTCTACCGAAACCCGCAGGGCACTCTCTTTCAGCCGATCGAAGACACGTCGGCTTTCCCGACCTGCCCCTAGCGCAAACTCTGTGGAGGATGCGCCGCAGCGCCTGCCGGCAACTCTAGAGGCCCTCGAAGTCGAGACGGAGCGTCTCGGCTTCGACATGGCCTCGGGGCGAAGGACGGGCGCGCTGCTCGCTCAGCTGGCGGCTTCGAAGCCTGGTGGCAGCGCTCTGGAACTCGGTACGGGAACGGGTCTGTCGGCCGCTTGGATCCTCGACGGACTCGACGCCCAAGGCTCACTGATCTCCGTCGACACGGACCCGGATCTGCAAGAGGTCGCGCGTCGCGCTCTCGGCGACGATGCCCGACTGCGGTTGGTCCGCGCCGACGCCGCGATCTACCTGACCGAGCTCGAGCCTTCGAGCTTCGACTTGATCTTCGCGGATGCATGGCCGGGCAAGTTCGAGCTGCTGGAAGAGACGCTGGCGCTGCTGAGTCCCGGCGGCTTCTACGTCATCGACGACCTGTTGCCGCAGCCGAACTGGCCCGAAGACCACGCTCCCAAGGTGCCCGAGCTGATCGATCGCATCGAGTCGCTGCCGGGCTACCGCACCCTGCGCCTTTCCTGGTGCACGGGGCTTCTCGTCGCCGTGCGCGAGTCGTCCGCGGCGCGCTGACGAGGCGAGGTCTCTGCCCAGGAGGCGCCACAACACGACGTCCGAAAACGGCGAGTCTGTTCTCCTGCGCGGGTTACTCTGCTGCCCATGAGAGAGCAACCCCGGGTCAGGAACGTCGCCGCCGTCGCTGCGTTGGGGGAGTCGCTGTCCGACGCCCAGCGCCGGGCCTTCAGTCGGGCGCGTCGCTCCCGAGATCCGCGCTTCGACGGCTGCTTCTTCGTGGGTGTGGAAACGACCGGCATCTACTGCCGGCCGATCTGTCCGGCCCCGATCGCGAAGGAGTCGAACGTCCGCTACTACCTCAGCGCTGCGGCGGCGGTCAGCGAGGGCTTTCGCCCTTGCCTGCGCTGCCGCCCGGAGGCGGCTCCTGGGACACCAGCGTGGCAGGGCACCGCGACGACGGTTCGGCGCGGCCTGCAGCTCATCGGCGAGGGGGCTCTCGACAACGACGACGTCGAGGGGCTGGCGACGCGCCTCGGCATCGGCGAGCGGCACCTGCGTCGTCTCTTCGTGGAGCATCTCGGCGCGAGTCCGCTGCAGATCGCGACGACGCGGCGTCTGCACTTTGCTCGCCGGTTGCTCGTCGAGACCGAGCTCAGGATCACCGACATCGCGTTCGCCGCCGGGTTCGGGAGCGTGCGACGGTTCAACGCGGCCTTTCGCAAGACCTACCAAGAGGCGCCGCGTGAGCTGCGTCGACGAGGAGGATCGAGCGCCGACGGCGGAACGACTCTGCGGCTCGCGTATCGGCCTCCCTTCGACTTCCCGAGGCTGTTGGCTTACCTGCGACCCCGGGCCATCCCCGGCGTCGAGTGGGTCGGAGAAAGCTACGCGCGCACGCTGCCCGTCGGCGACGACCGGGTGGTTTGGCTGGAAGTGGGTCAGGCAAAGGGCGATGCCCTCCAGCTCACCGTGCACGACGCTTCACCCGAGGACATCCTGCCGACCGTGCGCGCGGTGCGCCGTCTTTTCGATCTCGACGCCGATCCGGGCGAGATCGCGCGATCCTTCGCGGGCGACGCGCTGCTGAAAGAGCTCCTCGCCGTCGATGATGGCGTGCGGGTTCCGGGAGCGGTCGATCCTTTCGAGTGCGCCGTGCGCGTCCTGCTCGGTCAGCAGGTGACGGTCAAAGGGGCGACGACCCTGACCGGACGACTCGTGGAACGGTTCGGCGGGAAGACCGTCTGCGCGGGCGGGCGTCTGACGCACGTCTTTCCGCGGGCCGAGGCTCTGGTCGAGGCCGACCTCGGCGGCGTCGGCCTGCCCAAGGCCCGGGCGCAAGCGCTGCACGCCCTGGCGAGGGCAGTAGCGGAAGGTTCCGTGGATCTGTCACCTCTGAGTGATCGCGCTCAGACGCGGAGGGCCCTCGAGGCCGTCCGCGGAATCGGCCCGTGGACCGCCGACGTCATTGCGTTGCGGGCGCTGCACGATCCAGACGTCTTTCCGGCGGGAGATCTGGGTCTCCGACGAGCGGCGGGGGCCGAGGTTTCCGAGGCGCAGCTGCGACGCCGCGCCGAGGCCTGGGCGCCCTGGCGTTCCTACGCGGCGCTTCTGCTCTGGCGCGCCGCAGCGACAGAATCGACGACGAACTGAGGAGACTCTGATGGTTTACGACTACCTGGAAACACCGATCGGCTCGCTGCTGATCGTCGGCACCGAGCACGCCCTGGTGCGCGTCGCTTTCGAACAGGACGGGCGTCCGGAGGACCCTCCCGAGGAAGCCGAGCACGACCCCGTCGCGCTCGAGGCCGCCAAGAGCCAGCTCGCGGAGTACTTTGACGGCAAGCGCGACGTCTTCGATCTCGACCTCGAACCGGAGGGGACGGACTTCCAGCGAGCCGTATGGAGCGCGCTGGCGACGATCCCTTTCGGCGAGACCTGGTCCTACGCCCAGCTCGCCGAGCGCATCGGCCGCCCGAGCGCCGTGCGCGCCGTCGGCGCTGCGAACGGTCGCAACCCTCTGCCCATCGTTCTGCCCTGCCACCGCGTGATCGGTGCCGACGGCAGCCTGACCGGCTTTGGAGGCGGACTCGATGCCAAACGTTTCCTCCTCGACCTCGAGGGCGCCGTCTATCGCGACGCCGAGCGACAGCGGGAGCTGGCTCTCTGAATCGGGGCTCGCGGGCTTGGTGGGTCGAGGAATCGCCGCTCTGCCATTGCCGGTGGGGGGCGAAGTCGGTTGAGGCGGCGACGAGTCGCGGGGTTGGGCTAACGTAAGCCGAGATGTTCGCTCAGCGAAACGGTGTCTCCTGTCTCGTCCTTGCTCTTGCCCTGGTGCTCGCCGCACTGTCGCTCGTTCTCTCGCTCTCCGTCCGGCGTCTCTCGCGCGTCGAGACGCTTCCCCTGGAGGCGGTCGAGGAGCTGGCCTTCGTGCGCACGTGCGATCGTGCTTCCGGCGCTCAGCCAGAAGGTCGTGTCCCTTATGGAAGCTACTTGGAAGCGGCCCGGAGGACAGACCTTTTTCGATCCGTTTCCGTGATCGACGACCTCGGCGCAGGGCTCGACCTCGAGCTCTTCAGTTCAGCGACGGGTCAACCATTCCTTGCTCGATCGGTCCGACTGAGTCCCGGTGCGTTGGCGGCTCTCGGTGCTCGCTACGTGCTGGGAGGAGGCTTCGAAGACGGACGCGGCGTGGTGCTTTCCGAGCACACGTGGAGAGAACGGTTCGCGGCGGACCGCTCCGTCCTGGGTACGTTCCTCCGGGTGGGTGAAGAACAGCTCCCGGTCGTCGGTGTCCTCGCTGCCGAGGCCAACCTCTCTGTGAGGTTGGTGGGGCAGAGGCAGTCGGTGGACGTTTACACACCGCTTCCTCGGTCGACGGCCCCCGGTCTCATGGGCTACCTCGTCGTCGTCCGCTTACTCCCGGAGGTCGCGGCTGCCGTGGCGAACGAGACCCTGGCCGCGACGACGCCGTCTGTCGGAGGTAGGACTCTCTGCCTCGTTCCTCTGACCGCCGATCCTGCGCTTCAGGAGCTCGACGACCAACTCGTTCTCGCTGCCTGGCTGGCGACGATCTTCGCGGGGATCGCCGCATCGCTCGCACTCGTCATGTCGGTGTTTCACGCAGCGAGCCGGTGGCGCGAGGTGTCCGTACGACTCGCACTCGGCGGGACGCCGCGCGAGATCTCCGTGCGGCTCACGATGCGGCTGCTGGGGCCACCAGTCGTTGCGGCGGGCCTGGCGGTGAGCCTCCTGGTGTTGATCCTGAACGGCCTGGCGATCCGGGTCGACTTTTCGGCGTTCCGCATGCCTCTCACGGCCCGTTGGCAGGACGTTGCGATCGTCGTGCTCACCGTAGCCTTCGGTAGCTTGTCCTGCGGCTTCTGTGTGGTGGCCGCGGTCGCCCGAGGTTTGCAGGGACGCCTCGCCATGGGGCGCCTCGGTACCGGCTCGGTGGGAGCCGTGTCGATCGGCTGGGCGCTGGGCTTGCAGGCTGCGCTCGTCGTTCTCGTGGGTGCGCCGATGGTCACGACCTATCGAACGCTGAAGACGGAGTTCTCGAGCTATGACTCGGTCTTGAATCAGGACGGCACGTACTACATGAAGCTCGCGAAGGCAGAGCTGGACGAGCCAGGAACAGCGAGCCTCTTGAGGGAGTTGTCTGCCGAAGCGCACGTCGAAGCGGTGTCGTTGGCAACCGGAGCGCCCTTCTCTCCGGGGTACTGGTACTACCAGCGTCGCCCCGACGCCTCCTTGAACGTTCAATGCCGAGTTGTCTTCGCCGGCGACTACTTCGGTTCGATCGGCCTCAGGTCAGCCGTTCCGGGAGCCTCTCCCGGCGATGTCTTTGCCAGCGCCAACGCTCTGATCGAGGGCGCGGTTCCTGACAACCGTGAGCTCTGGCGGGACGAGGAGACGTCGTACCGCTACCGCTCGACCGTCCCTGCCCTGCCCAGCGCAGGAGACACCCGCGAGAGGCCCTGCGTCTTCGTGGCGGCAACGGAAGTGAGGGCCAAGATGCCCTTGTTGGTCGTGAGATCGATCGCCGACGCAAGCACGGTGGAGAGGTCCGTGAAGTCTGCGCTGACCCGATCGGGGGTCGACGGTTGGATTCAATCTGTTCGAGAGGCTTCGGTCCTGGCTTCCGACGAGACTCGAGTGGCCCGCGCCCTGCTGGCGTCGCTGACCCTTGCCTTCTCCATCGTCGGGACGTCACTCGTGGCGTCCGTGATCTTCGTCCTGGGGCAGCAACTCGCGGAATCGCAGCCGGAGTTGGCCGTCCGGGTCGCTCTGGGTGCCAGGTCTTCGGACATCGAACGGAGTCTTCTCGCTCGAGCTGCATTCCGGTTGTGTCTGGGGTGCCTCTTGGCCGTCGGCGTTTGCAGTCTGGTGGCACCACGGATCGAAGCGCTGGCGACGGAAGCCGCCTCCTCTGCGGTGACATCGCTGTTTCTCAGTGGGTTCGTCGTGGCCTCGAGCCTCTCGCTGTGCTGGCTTTCTGTTCGGCGCTTCTACCGGCAGTTCGGTCGAGAGGGGCTCAGTCGACACCTGTCCTCGTAGTCGGTGCTCAGCGTCCAGCGATCCGAGGACTCGCCGAGGTCCACGCGACGTTCGACGAGGCTTGAAGTTGCGCTCTCGCGGGACCCAAGCCGCGGACGTCGAGAGGCCACCCCCGCTGCTAGTCTGCTCGCACGACACAAACGACTGCCGAGGTGAACTGCGTGCGACACATCCTGGCCCTCTCGGCCCTCTCCCTCGCTGCGGGCGCTTTCGCCAGTGACCACTGGCCCGCCTTCCGCGGCGTTGACGCGCTCAACGTCGCCTCCGACGACGAACGCCTGCCGCTGTCTTGGAGCACCACCGAGAACGTCGTGTGGAGTGCGGACATCCCCGGCCTCGGTTGGTCCTCTCCGATCGTCTGGGGCGACAGGGTGTTCGTGACGACGGTCTGGTCGGAAGGGGAGGAGGAAGAGCCCAAGAAGGGCCTCTACTTCGGCGGCAATCGCATGACTCCCTCGAAGGACGAGCACCATTGGATGGTCTACGCCCTCGACCGCGCTACCGGAGAGACCCTTTGGGAGCGCGAGGTTCACGCCGGTGCTCCCGACCGCAACCGACACCTCAAGAACACTTACGCGTCGGAGACGCCAGTGACCGACGGCGAGCGGATCTACGCCTACTTTGGCAACCAGGGGATCTACGCGCTGACGATGGACGGGGAACCGGTGTGGTCGCTGCAGATCGAGCCGTCGCCGACGCGGTTCGGCTGGGGCACCGCCGCTTCGCCAGTCCTTCACGACGGACGTCTCTTCGTGGTCAACGACAACGAAGAGCAGTCCTACTTCCAGGCGCTGGACGCCGCGACCGGCGAAGAGTTCTGGCGGGTGCGTCGCGACGAGGGCTCGAACTGGGCGACTCCGTTCGTCTGGCAAAACGAGATGCGTACCGAGATCATCACCCCCGGAACCGATCAGGTGCGCTCTTACGACCTCGACGGCAAACTGCTCTGGCACCTCGAAGGCATGTCGTCGATCGCCATTCCGCAGCCGTTCGCCGCCCACGGACTGCTGTTCGTGACGTCCGGCTACATCGGTGACCGCGACCGACCCGTGTATGCCATTCGCCCCGGTGCCGAGGGGGACATCTCCCTCGCCAAAGGAGAGACGCAGAACGAGCACATCGTTTGGTTCGAACCGCAGGCCGGGCCCTACAACCCCACGCCTCTGGTCTACGGCGACACCTACTACACCCTTCTCGATCGCGGCTTCTTCACAGCGCACGACGCACGGACCGGTGCCGAGATCTACGGCAAGCAGCGCATCGCGCGCGGTGCGGGCGCGTTCACGGCGAGCCCCTGGGCCTACAACGGCAAGATCTTCGCGCTCTCCGAAGACGGCGACACCTTCGTCATCGAGCCTGGACCCTCGTTCGAGGTCGTCGGCACGAACTCGCTCGACGAGATGACGATGGCGTCGCCGGCGATCGCCGACGGCAGTCTGTACGTGCGCACTCGCACCAAGCTCTATCGCCTGAGTGCGAGCCGGTAGGCGTCAGCCGCTGCTCCGTGCCGCGAGCCTGCGTTCGCTCCGATTTCAGAAGGGCAGCTGATTCCAGATCCAGAGATGCCAGCCGTAGAGCAGGCCCACGAGTCCGACGACGCTGAGGGCGGCGCGGGAGTCCATCGTTCCCTGTCGACGAACCACGGCGATGAGCGCGCAGACCGCGACCGTCAGGAAGAGCGCAAACGCCAGCGCCTGGACCCACTGGGCCGTGACGAGCATGCTGCTCATCCCGTAGACCACCTCTTGGGCCCCGGAGACGCTGGCCACGACCAGGGCGCCGCCGGCGAGGCTCGCAAGGCAGGCGAGCCAGGCAAAGAGGCGACTCAGAACCGGAAGCTTGGGCCGGTCAGGATTCTTGCGGCCGAGCCAGGCTGAGATCGGCAGGGCGAAGAGAGTGGTCAGGGTCGTCAAGAGCGCGGCCAGGAGGATCAAGACATGCAGCGAACGTTGCTCGGACCACGGGATGCGCAGGTAGGCCGCGGGAGCCCATTCGCTTCTCACGAAGCCGGTGACGTCACCGTCGCCGGATCTGAGGAAGGTCAGGCGGCTCGGCCCGTCGACCTGGGCAAACGAGTTTTCGCCGATCGGCGTCCAGCGATCGCGGCTCTCGCCGGCGGTGACCAGCTGCTCGCCGTCGACGCTGACCGTTTCCGGCTCGATGAACCAAAGGTACTTGGTGAAATCAGCCCCGGAGCTGCGCGCCGTGCGGTAGCTGCCCACAAAGGGTGACAGGTCGGTGGGCTGTGCCGCGGGCGACTCAGCGTCATCGGCCGGGAAGTAGTGATCGACGAACGCACGCAGGAACGGGCCACCGCTGCTGCCGACGGTGTTGAACGAGACGAAGAGGCCGAGCTCCTGCTCCGGAAAGAGTGCCATGAGCGATTGAAAAGAGTCGACGCTGCCGCCGTGTCCGAAGATGCGCACGCCGTTACGAGAGAGCTGGTAGAAGCCGTGCTGCATGGCGGCGCCGCCCGGCACGTTGCTGAAGAGGTCGGACTGCATGCGCAGAGCGGTGTCCTCGGCGAGCAGTCGCTCACCGCTACCGTCGGGGACGAGTCCCTCGGCGAGGTGAAAGCGCATGTAGCGAGCCATGTCGGCAGCGGTGGCACTCGCCGCGCCGATCGAGGCCATCGGCACGTGCGCGAAGGGCACCTCTCTGCGCCCCCTGAAGGCCGCCGAGAGGGTCTCGCTGAGCGGTGCAGGCACCGGCTGTACGAACGTCGTTCGGGTCAAGCCGAGGGGCTCGAGAATGTCCTGCTCGAGGATCTCGAGCCACGGTCGCTGCAGCGCGTCTTCGAGCGTCAGCATGGCCAGTGCGGAGCCGTGGTTCGAATAGACCGAGAGCTCCCCGGGCGGACGCACGCGCGCCGGCATCTCCTGATTGAGTATGTCGGTGAGAGAGCGGGAGTCCTCCTCCAGAGCGAAGAGGCCGATGAAGTTCTCTTCAAAGCCGGCGCTGTGCGTCAGCAGATGGGTGAGCGTAACGGGTTCGTCGTAGGTCTTGGGTACCTGGTAGTCGTCCAGGTACTGGTTGACGTCCGTGTCCAGATCGATCGTTCCCTGCTCGAGCTGCTGCATGACCGCAGTCCAGACGTAGGTCTTGGAGATCGAACCGATGCGAAAGAGAGTCTGCTCGGGATCGACGGGTGCCTGCGGCTCGAGGCGAGCGTCGCCGTAACCCTTGAGTAGCAGCGTTTCGCCGTTCGCGACGATCGCCACGACCGCACCCACGGCACGTGTCTGGCTGCGATAGCCGGACATGAAGCCGTCGACGAAGGCCTCGAGGTTGGGCAGCTCCGGCACCGCCCTCGGAGCGAGGTCGGTCGTCTCGGGAACGGGCTGCTGCCCGAAGCCGGCGACCGGGAGAAGAAGCAGAAGCAGTGTGGCGAGAGGATTCAACGAGCGACGTCTCATCGGTCGGATCTCCGTGGGTCGATCTGGTCGGGCGGGACGGCAGCCTACGACATCGGCGGAAGCGCCGGGATCTCGGCGTTTGCTGCGGGCGTCAGGGCCTATTCCAGCAGTCTGCCGGTGATCTCGAGCTCCTCCGCTTGGTCCAGCAGATTGGCAAGCTCTGGAGCGACCGCGGGCACGGCATGCGAGGTGAGTTCCATCGCTCCACCGTCGCCCAGCGACACGACGTGATGGACGCGCTGCGCGGGATCGAGCTCCACGTAGTCGGAGCGCTGGTGTGATCCTCGGCTCTCCTTGCGCGCGATGGCGCCGCGAACGGTGGCTTCGGCGCTGTCGAGGGAGCCGAGCAGATCGAGGGCGAGAGCCAGATCGCCGTAGCCTTCTGCGCTCGGGCGTACGTCGACGTAGCGTGCTGCCTCCCGGATCTGATGCAGCCTGTCGAGGCCGGACACCAGCTTGTCTTCCGAACGCACGACGCCGCAGTGTCCCCACATCACATCGCGCACCGCGCGCTGGAGAGGGCGCGCCAGCTCTTCGCCGTGCTTCGTCAGTTCGTCGAGCTCATCGTGAGCCGCCTGCACCACGGAGCGGCTGCGGCGCTGCAGATCGAGCTCCGCGGAGTGAGCTGCTGCGCTCTCGCCGGCGCGCTTGCCGAAGACGAGGATCTCGGCGAGCGAGTTGCCACCGAGGCGGTTGGCACCGTGCACCCCGCACGTGCACTCACCGGCCGCGAAGAGGCCGCCGACGCGCGTGGCGTGGGAGTCGGGCTCGACCACGATTCCGCCCATGGTGTAGTGCGCCGTCGGCGCCACCTCCATTGCGTGCTGGGAGATGTCGAGCATCTGCGACTCCATGAACTGGCGGTACATGCGGGGAAGCTTGTCGAGAATGTAGTCCTTGGAGCGATGGCTGATGTCGAGGTACACGCCGTTGTTCTCGGTGCCGCGTCCTTCGACGATCTCGGTGTAGTTCGCCAAAGCGACGCGGTCGCGTGTCGACAGCTCCATGCGCTCGGGGTCGTAGCGCTCCATGTAACGCTCGCCGTCTCTGTTCAGCAGGTGGCCGCCTTCGCCGCGCACGGCCTCGGTGACCAGCGTGCCGGCCATCGGCTCGGGAAAGACCATGCCGGTGGGATGAAACTGCACCAGCTCCATATCGGCGAGCTCGCAGCCGGCCTGCAGCCCGAGGCGCATGGCGTCGCCCGTGTTCTCGTCACGGCGCGACGAGCTGCGACGCCAGATCCTGGTGTGGCCGCCGGCCGCCAGCACGACTGCGTCGGCCAGATAGACGAGGCGCTCGCCGGTGATGATGTCGAAGGCCATCGCCCCGAAGCAGAGCGGCTCGCCGGTCGAGTCGTCGACCAGCAAACGCGACACATAGCGCATGTCGTGAATCGGGATGTCGAGCCCCTGCACGCGGTCGGTCAGCGTGTTGAGAATCGCGCGGCCGGTGTAGTCGCCGGCGTAGCAGGTGCGGCGGTACCTGTGCGCGCCGAAGTAGCGCTGGTCGAGCTCTCCCGACTCGGTGCGCGCGAACGGCGTGCCCCAGTCGGCAAGCTCGTGTAGCCGCGCCGGAGCTTCCCGCACCAGCAGCTCGACGGTGCGCGGCTCGGCGAGGTGGTAGCCCTCTTGGTACGTGTCGACGAAGTGCTGCTGCCAGGTGTCTTCAGCGTCGACCGTGGCCAAGGCGGCGTTGATGCCGCCGGCGGCAAGCACCGTATGCGCGTCGTTGCGCATGCGTTTGCCGAGGACGATGACCTCAGCGCCCGCTTCGTGAGCGGCCATCGCCGCGCGCAGCCCGGCGCCGCCCGAGCCGATGATCAGAACGTTGCAGATTTGACTCCGATGCTTGCTCGGCATGATGCGAACGACTCCCTCCGAAGGGCGTTTCCGGGAGCCGAGCCGAGGATGCAAACACCCCGAGGCGGCCCCCTTTTGGCGAGCTTGCCAAGGGGCCGTCGGGGTGTGTCACCGGATGGTCTAGCAGCCCGTGGTGGAACTCGTGCACGGCTGAGTTTGCCCACGCCGGGCAGATCCTCTGGGCGCAGGGGTTCGAGCGCTCCTCCCGCAGATCGCCTCTTCGATGATGGCCCCGCATCGACCCGGCGAATGGAGTCCATCGGCTTGTGGAAGGCCGCCTCCATTCGCCTAAGGGCGAACGGAGACCTCCGAAAGAGGGGCGTGGACCCCGTTCGCCCGACTCAGCGATGCACGCGAGGAACGCTCAGATTCCCGCGCCCAGCCCTACGCGAGTTTCACCGCGGGCTGCTAGGCCACTACACTTCGTGCTGAGCGATCTCGTCGTCGATCGCGCAGACTTCCGACCGGGTCAAAAAGCGTCGCCCCGTGCCGTTGTCGAGAGAGAACATGCCGCCCATGCCCTGGACGACGTCGATGATCAGGCGCGTGTGCGCCCAACGCTCGAACTGCTTCTCGTTCATGTAGAACGGCACGCCGCCGATCTCTCCGAGGAGATGATCGGCGGGCCCCAGAGGAAAGTCGCCGCGCGGCAGGCACATCGGCGAGCTACCGTCGCAGCAGCCCCCCGACTGATGGAAGATCAGGTCGTCGCCGTGCCGCGAGCGAATCTCGGAGAGGAGCTCGAGGGCGGCATCGGTCGCAGTGACCGTGCCGCCGCCTTCGGTCTCAGCCAACTCAGAAGAATCCCATGGGGTTCTGGTCGTAGGAGACCAGCAGGTTCTTGGTCTGGCGGTAGTGCGAGAGCATCATCCGGTGGTTCTCACGGCCGATGCCGGACTGCTTGTAGCCACCGAAGGCCGCGTGCGCGGGGTAGTGGTGGTAGCAGTTGACCCAGACGCGTCCCGCCTGGATGGCGCGGCCCATGCGGAAGGCGCGGTTGCCGTCGCGGGTCCAGACGCCGGCACCGAGCCCATACAGGGTGTCGTTGGCGATCGCCAGCGCCTCGGCTTCGTCCCTGAAGGTGGCCACGGAGACGACGGGTCCGAAGATCTCCTCCTGGAAGACGCGCATCGAGTTGGTGCCTTTGAAGACCGTTGGCTCGATGTAGAAGCCCCCTTCCAGCTCGCCTTCGAACTTGGCGACGTTGCCGCCGGCGAGCACTTCCGCCCCTTCGTCCTTACCGAGCTGCAGGTAGCTGGTGATTTTCTCCATCTGCTCCTGCGAGCACTGGGCGCCCATCATCGTCTCGCTGTCGAGCGGGTGGCCGGTCTTGATGGCGGCGACGCGCTCGAGCGCCCTTGCCATGAAGTCGTCGTAGATCGACTCCTGGATCAGTGCGCGGCTCGGGCAGGTGCAGACTTCGCCCTGGTTGAGCGCGAACATGACGAGGCCCTCGAGACACTTGTCGAAGAACTCGTCGTCGGCGCTCATCACGTCCTCGAAGAAGACGTTGGGGCTCTTGCCGCCGAGCTCGAGGGTCACCGGGATGATGTTCTGACTGGCGTACTGCATGATCATGCGCCCGGTCGTCGTCTCGCCGGTGAAGGCGACCTTGGCGACGCGATCGCTGGACGCCAGCGGCTTGCCGGCTTCGAGTCCGAAACCGTTGACGACGTTGACGACGCCCGGAGGCAGGATGTCGGCGATCAGCTCGAGCAGAACCATGACCGAAGCGGGGGTCTGCTCCGCCGGCTTGAGCACGACGCAGTTGCCGGCGGCGAGCGCCGGTGCCAGCTTCCAGGTGGCCATCAGGATGGGGAAGTTCCAAGGGATGATCTGGCCGACGACGCCGAGCGGCTCGTGGAAGTGGTAGGCGTAAGTCTGGTGATCGATCTCGGCGATCGAGCCTTCCTCGCCACGGATCACTCCGGCGAAGTAGCGGTAGTGATCGACCGCCAGCGGCAGGTCGGCAGCCATCGTCTCGCGAATCGCCTTGCCGTTGTCGATCGTCTCGGCGACGGCGAGCTTCGGCAGGTTCTCTTCGATCGCGTCGGCGATGCGGTTCAGTAGGAGCGAACGCTCAGTGACGGAGGTCTTGCCCCAGGCGTCGGCAGCGGCGTGTGCGGCGTCGAGGGCGGCCTCGATGTCGGCTTCGCCGGAGCGTGCAATCTGGCAGTAGGCACGACCGGTGATCGGCGTGACGTTGTCGAAGTACTCGCCCGACTTGGGCGCGACGAACTCGCCGTTGATGAAGTTGCCGTACTGCGTCTGCTGGTAAGGATTCTCCAGACCGAACTTGGAGAGGCTCGAAGTGAGATCGTTGAGATCACCGGGGTTGAACATGCAGTCTCCACTCCCTGAGTTGTTCCAGTGCAGGCCAGGGCGCAGATCGCTCAAAACTGGGGAGTTCGCACCTGCGGCGGGCGTGCATCGATGTTGTTGTGGCTAAGCCGTCTTCGAGTATAGCCGCGAGCGAATGGAGTGCCTCGTGGGCTCTAGTCGCGTGTCCGCAGGGCCTCGAGAAGACGGAATGGAGAGGCGTGGCAGGTGCCGGCGAACTGCGCGTCGCCAATCTCGATCATCTGCCAGTCGCCGTTGTCGAGTTGACCGATGTCGACCGCGAGCCAGGGCACGTCGATGGTCTCTTGGACCTTCACGGCGAGTCGTTCGATGGTTCGGCATTCCGTTTCCTGGAGCTTTGCCAAGGAGTCCTCGATGGGCCAGTAGTAGCCCGTATCCGCGACAGTCCCGTCCAGAACGAAGACCCTGAACTCGCGAGTCGCCGGCATGCCCGTGGGGCCTACGCCCGAAGAACGAAGCTGCATCATCTCTCGAACGACGACGCGTCCCCTCGTCCTGCTCGCATGCTGCAAGAGACGCGTGGCCACGGCGATGACCTCGCCGTCGTTGTCCGCTCGGCAAGAGGAGAGCCCTTCGGCTTTGAGGGACTGGACCGTTCCCTTGAGAAAGACGGGGTAGCCGATGCGCTGAGCGGCGTAGACCGCTTCCTCGGGCGTCTCGACGACAGCGCTGAGGCAGGTGAGGTCCTCGAGCTGCGGATACCAAGCATCGAATTCCTCGGAACGCAGATGCTGGTCCGGGTTGTTGATCAAGAAGACGTTGCGGCTCGCGAGTCCCTCGTAGGCCTTTTCGTAGACGTCGGGCGGGGCCATGTAGCCGACCCAGACAGCGCGCTGAGGCGACTCGAAAGTGGGCACGTGCCACAGTGCATTGTCGGCGCCTCCTACGGCGTCGAAGTCGCGGGGGACAGCGTACGAACGCCAGCCGCTGCGCTCGGCGAGGTTCGCGATGTGGCGGACAGCGTTGCCGCTGGCGGAGTCGTCGCGTTGGGCGTCAATGTCGACAACAGCAATCATCTCAGTGTCTCTTGGAGCGGGCGCCTCCTCGACCCTAGGCTCGGCGCGATCGATGAGTTGGGCCGCTAATTGTGATCGAACTCATAGCCGCGGACATGGGCGAAGTGGTGGTCCCGACAGAAGACACCGTTGCGCGTGGTCAGCCTTCGACAGTTGGCACGCCTGCATTGTCCTGGGCCAATCTCGTCTGCGAGAGACTCATAGAAGCTGCGATCCTCGAAGGCCGACCGGTAGTCGTCGATCCGCTGAGACCATTCTTTTGCCGCTCGTTTCGGGTCGCCTTTTTCGACAGCAAGGAAGCAGGAGTCACCGCCGCCTTGTCGCTCGCCCCGCACTCGTACCTCGAGCCAGTTCTGGCCGCACTCTCGGCAGGTCCAGAGTTGGGTCCACGCCCCCGGCTCGGCGCTCTGACGCCTCAAGAGAGGTCGTATCTTGGAGGAGTCCTTTGCTCGGGAGATCAGCCCGAGGAAGTCGGTCGGCGCCTCCGCAAAGTTGATGCAGCGACACGCGTTGGGCATTGGGTAGAGGATACTCGACGCTCTGGCTCATAGATCTGGGGCCTTTTCACGTTGACGAGACAAGCCGACGGCAGACGCTCTCGGACTGGATAGCGAGGACTCGCATCCGCCGTTTGTGCGCGCTCCAGTCTTCGCTGCTAGGGTCGCGCCATGACTTGGGATCCACAGCTCTACACTCGCTTCGAAGACCAGCGGTCGCGCCCCGGTCTCGAGCTCATTGCACGCATTCCTCTGGCCTCCCCCGCGACGATCGTCGACCTCGGCTGTGGCACCGGAAACCTCACCTTGAGGCTCGCCGAGCGCTGGCCGGAGGCTTCCGTTCTGGGCGTCGACTCTTCGGCTGAGATGCTCGACAAGGCGCGCGCTGCGAGCGACGGCGTGGCCAACGTTCGCTTCGAGCAAGGCGACATCGCCGACTTCGCGGCGTCGGAGGGCGAGCGTTTCGAGTTGATCTTCACCAACGCTGCGCTGCACTGGCTGCCCGATCACGAAACGCTCTTTCCCAACCTGCTCTCGCGATTGACGGCCCATGGCCTGCTCGCGGCGCAGATGCCTTTGAGCTGGGATCAGGCCTACGCGCGGGAGATGCGGGCCCTGCTCGAAGAGCACGAGTTGGGCACGCAGGAACTGCGCGAGCGCATGGGGCGGCGGCCGGTGCAGCGTTCGTCCTGGTACTGGAAGCTGCTCTTCGAGCGCGTCGCGCACCTCGACCTCTGGGAGACCGAGTACCAGCACCAGCTCGAGGGCGATGATCCGATCGTCGAGTGGACGCGCTCGACGGCCCTGCGTCCGGTCCTCGATGCGCTCGACGATCCTGAAGCGGAGCGCTTTCTCGAGCTCTATCGCGAAGCCGTTGCGCCGCTCTATCGACGCATTGGCAAGACGACGCTCTTTCCCTTCCGCCGGCTCTTCCTCGTCTGTGCGCTCGCCGGCGAATGAACTCTTCTGGAGACGCTCATGGCTCCTGACTCGCGCCCGCTCGGTATCGGCTTCGTCGGCAGCGGCTTCATCACGCGCTTTCACATTCGTTCGTTCGAAGCGGTGCGCGACGCCGACGTTCTCGGCGTCTGGAGTCCGAACGCGGAGCGGGCAGGAGAGGCGGCGACGTTGGCGCGCCAGATCGGCGTTGGAGAGGCGCGCGCCTTCGGTTCCCTGACCGAGATGGTGCAGGCACCGGAGATCGACGCGGTCTGGATCTGCGGCCCGAACCACGAGCGGGTCGCCAACCTCGAAGAGATCGCTGCTGCGGTGCGCGGTGGCGCCGAGCTCAAGGGGATCGCTTGCGAGAAGCCGCTCGGCCGCAACGTCGCCGAGGCACGGCGCATGCTGGACCTCATGAGAGAGATCGACGTGCTCGACGGGTACCTCGAGAACCAGGTCTTCAGCCCGTCCGTGGTCAAGGGGCGCGACATCATCTGGGCGCGCGGCGCGAAGGCCGCAGGGCGTCCCTACCTGGCGCGAGCGGCGGAGGAGCACTCCGGACCGCACAACGCCTGGTTCTGGCGAGGCGACTTGCAGGGCGGCGGCGTGCTCAACGACATGATGTGCCACTCCGTCGAAGCCGCGCGCTTTCTGCTCACCGATCCGAGCAAGGGGCGCGAGAGCCTCGTGCCGCAGCGTGTGACGGCGCAGATTGCCTGCCTCAAATGGCAGCGGGAGCCCTACCGCGAGAAGCTCAAGGCCGACTTCGGCGAGCAGGTCGACTACGAGAAGAGCCCGGCGGAGGACTTCGCTCGCTGCATGGTCGAGTATCTCGACGACGCGGGAGAGCGGCTCATCGTCGAGGCGACGACCTCGTGGAGCTACGTCGGTGCCGGGCTGCGACTGTCGATGGAGCTGCTCGGGCCGGAATACTCGATGAAGGCCAACAGCCTCGACACTGACCTCGAGCTCTTCTTCGCGCGGGGTCTCGATCAGGCGGAAGGCGAGGATCTGGTGGAGAAGCAGAACGCGGAGCTCGGCGTCATGCCGGTGCTGGCCAGCGAGCCCGCCGCCTACGGCTACGAGGCGGAGAACCGCCACATGGTGCAGTGCTTCCGGCAGGGGATCCGCCCGCGCGAGACCTTCGAAGACGGCGTCGCCGTGACCGAGCTTCTCATGGCCGCCTACCAATCTGCCGAAGAAGGACGCAGCATCGAGTTTCCTCCCGAAGGGCTCGCGACGTTCGTGCCGGCTGTCGCGCGCGGTACCTGGCAGCCGCGTTAGCTTCTCGTGAGCGGTCAGGATCTCTACGTCGTGCTGCACGACGTTGCGCCTCCCAATGCGTCCGCGGTGCGTTCGCTCCTGGAGATGCTCGAGCCCTTCGACGTGCCGGTGCACGCGGGCGTCGTGCCGCGATGGCGCGCTGTCGAAGACCCGCAGACGTCGCACGCGTGGGATTCGTCCTCGCGCCGGCTTCTCGACGACTTCGATGCCGCCCTGGTTCACGGCTGGACTCACCGCAGGCGCCGAGGACGCTGGTGGAGTCCCGTCTCCTGGGCGACCGACGGCGCCGACGAACTCGCCGGGCTCGGGCGCTCCGAGCTGGCGGCGCGCCTCGAGGTGGCCCTCGCCGACACGCGCCGCTTGACCGGTCGGGAGCCTGTGGGTCTCCTGCCTCCCGCCTGGCGCCTGCCGCGTCGTACCGAGACCGTCGCCTTCGAGCTCGGCTACCCGCGGGTCGTGCGCTTCGACGCCGTCGAGGAGCCGGCGCAGCGGTACGGCTTGACGACCTGGTCCTGGGACTGGGGCTGGGCTGGGCGGCCCGCGACCGGCTTTCTCGAGGCCTTGAGCGAAGCTCGGTCGGCTCTGCGAGAAGAAGCGCGCTGCCTCGCTCTGCATCCCGCCGACGTGTGCCGCGGCCTGCTGCCGCGAATCCGTCGGTGTCTCGAACAGCGACTCGAGGCCGGTGACGTGCCGAAGCTCCTGGGAGCCACCGCTTGAAGCGCTGCGTCGATTGGGTTCTGTGGCGTCGCGGGCGTGCGCTCTGTCGCAAGATCGAAGCGTGGGTGCCGCCGGGATCCCGGATCATCGACATCGGCTCTGGAACCGGCCACAACGGGGTTCTGCTGCGCGCCGCAGCGCGCGCCGTCGACGAGTTCGACGTGGTCGACATGCACTGGGCCGGTCCGGGCCCACGGCTCTTCGACGGCCGCCGCCTGCAGCGACCGGACGACGACTGCGACGCGGTACTCCTCGCCTTCGTTCTGCAGTATGCCGAAGATCCTGCCGCGCTGCTTCGGGAGGCGTCGCGATTGGCGCGGCGACGCGTGCTCGTCGTGCAGTCGTCTTTCGAAGGGCGGCTGGCTTGCCTCCTCCTGGGGATGCGCGAGCATCTTTGGGGCCCGGTTGCTCTCGGGGTGGCGCGAGGTTTGGGCCTCGTTGGCCGCTTCGAAAGCCCTCTTGTGACGCGTCGCCACTACCGCCAGACCGATCTACGGGAGCTCTTCGCGCGCTGCGGTCTCGAGGAGATCTCGCTGGAGTCGGAGAGCTGGCCCTTGC
>JBCCLJ010000018.1:0-55281 GCA_039026915.1 Acidobacteriota bacterium | reverse complement strand
TCCACCGAAAATTCGCTCCACTTCTTGCCCAGCGTCGGGTCGAGCCGCGATCTTCGAGGTAGGAACGGATCTCTGCGAGGCCTGAATGGCCCGTGGCTGTCGGGCAGTGAGGCGCACCTCCAACCCGTCATTGCAAGGAGCTCGAGCGAAGCGTGGGCGCGGCCGACGCGAGCAAGCCGACGCGGCAGCCTCTCGAAGTCCGTCCGAGACCTTCCCCGACTCCCCCACGACACCGCTCCTCCCGCATCGACTAGTACCCTCCCCTCATGCTCAGCCCCCCGCCGCGCCTGCTCGCCACGGCGCTCGCCTTCCTCACCGCGCTTCCCATCGCGGCCCAGACGCGCATCGAGTTCCACTTGCTCCCGGCGAACACCACGGGGCCGATGGACCCCGCCTGGAGCCCCGACGGCGAGTGGATCGCCTTCTCGATGCGCGGCGACCTCTGGAAGGTGCCGAAGGACGGCGGTGAAGCGATCGCGCTGACGAGCGGCCCGCACGTCTACTTCGAGCCCGCCTGGAGCCCGGACGGTCAGCACCTCGCCGCGGTCGTCGAGCGCGACGACGTCTTCGACCTCGTCGTGCTTTCGGCGAACGGCCTCGAGCCCGGCGAAGAGCCGACGCTTCTTACCGACGACGCCCAGCTCGACCTCCAGCCCGCCTGGGCGCCGTCCGGCGACGCGCTCTACTTCACCAAGCGCATCGCCTGGAACGACCTCGAGATCCACCGACTAGCGATCGAGGCCTACGCCCCCGGCAAGCTCCACGCGGCAGGTCGTTCCACTGCCGTCGCCGCGGGCGACGGTCACCAGTTCTTCCCCACACCCTCCCCCGACGGCAGGACGCTCGCCTTTGTCGGCCGCAAGCCGGGCCGCCTCGGGTCTGGCGTCGTCTGGACCCTCGACCTCACGAGCGAAGACGCGAGGCCGCGCATCGTCATCGACGAAGAGACGAGCTACCGCACCGCGCCGCAGTGGTCTCCCGACGGTGCGAACCTCGTCTACTCCTCCGACGAGGCGGGCTCGAGCGACCTCGCGCTGGCACCGGCGAAGGGCGGCCAGCGCCTGCGCCTCACCGAAGACGCACTCGACGAGTTCGCCCCGGCGTTCTCTCCCGACGGCGCAGAGATCGTCTTCGTCTCGAATCGCTACGGCCCGGCCCGGCTCTACCGGGCGGCGTCCGGCGGCGGTGCGACCTCCGCCTGGCGCCCGGTCGAGATCACCGAGCGCCGCCACCGCACTCCGACGGGCCGCGTGCGCGGCCGCATCGCGGGCCCGAACGGCGAGCCCGTTCCGGCGCGCCTCCTCGCACTTGCTTCCGACGGACGCAGCTACGCCGAAGACGACGGCTTCCTGCGGCGCTTCTGGAACAACAGCACGCACTACTCGCACGTCGGACCGGAGTTCGAGCTCGAGCTGCCGGCGGGTCCCGCAAAGCTACTCGCAATGCGCGGCTTCGAGTGGCTGCCCGCGGAGATCGAAGTCGACGTCACCGAAGGCGAAGCCGTCACCGTCGAGCTCCAGCTCGAGCGCCTCGTCGACCTGCCGTCCCGCGGCTGGATCTCCGGCGACACCCATACGCACGACCTCCACGAGGGCCGCCAAGGGCTCACCCAGGAAGACTTCTTCGCGTACAGCCGCGCCGACGACCTGCACGTCACCAACGCGCTGATTCACATGGACGGCACCAAACTGATGGGCCGCTGGAGCGACCTGACGGGGGAGCCCTACCAGGGCAGCGACTCCGACTACATCCTCCAGTACAGCCAGGAGTTCCGCGGCTCCTTCGGCCACGTCGCCCTGCTCGGCGTCGACCGCTTCATCACGCCGTTCATCGCCGGGACGTCGGGCTCGCCCTTCGAAGAAGACGTGCTCAAGACGAAGTGGCTCGAAGGAGTGCGCGAGCAGGGCGGCATCGGCGGCTACGTGCATCCCTACAACGGTCCAGCCGGCACTCCCGGAGAAACCGGCAACGCCGACATCGCCCTGCACGCCGTACTCGGCCTCGGCGAGTTCTACGACGTCATCTCGATCGCCTCGAAAGAGTGGCCGAGCCTCTCCTTCTACTACCGGCTCCTCAACGCCGGCTTCCGCTTGGCCGCCACCGGCGGCACCGACAACTTCTCCGACGCCTTCCGCGACCCGTCGCCCGGCACGGCGCGCACCTATGCCTACGTACCGGAAGAGCTGACCTTCGACCGCTGGCTCGACGCCGTGCGCCAGCATCGCACCTTCGCCAGCAGCGGCCCCCTGCTCGACTTCCGCGTCGAGGGACGAAGGCCGGGAGCCGAGATCAACGTCGCCACGAACCCCGAGGGCGACGACGCCGACACCCTCGTCGCCTTCGATCTCGGCTCCCCGGGCCAAGACGCCGGCGCACGGAAGAACTTCATCGAGTTCGAGCTCGAGGTTGCCAGCATCGTTCCGCTGGAAGCCGTCGAGATCGTCGTCAACGGCGAGGTCGCCGCGACGATGGAGCCCGAGGGCACCGAACGAACCTGGACCTTCCAGGGCACCCTCGACGCACCCGAAGGCGGCTGGATCGCCGCCAGAGCCCACGGCCCACCCCACCCCCTCATCGGCGACGAGTTCCCCTTCGCCCATACGAGCCCCGTCTGGGTCTCCCGCAACGGCAAGCGCTGGCGCTCAGCGGACGACGCCCGCTTCCTGATCCGCACGATCGAAAGTCTGTGGAGGCGCGTCGAGATCCGGGACCGCTTTCGCTCCGAGGAAAACAAGGCGACGTATCGCGCGGCGGTGGACCGCGCACTGGAGACCTTGCGGGAGATTGACGAGGGAGGGCGCTGAGGTCCCGTCTCAGTAACAGAGGACCTGCACGCCGGACGGACTGAGCCTGCCCCGTCCCAGTGGGTGCGCAGCATCGGAAAGCACTCTCAGGGTCGCTGCGCTCTTGGAATAACGCGTAAGAGGACATCGCTGTTCGCCGGAAAGCAGTGTCTCGACGCTCACCATCAGGCCGCGGTGGCTCGAGCGAGCAGCTTGGTTCGCAGATCTCGAGGGCGAGTCTCATCGGATCTGGAGGGCGACTCCCGCTCAAAGCCCAGGAGCATCCCTTCCCGCGTCATCCCAGGAGCGCAGCGACGTGGGACCGGCCCAAAGTCCGCGCCCCAGCAACCCACACGGTCAACAACCCAACGCCAAACCCACACCCACTAAGATTGGCCCCACACCAAAGCCTCCACACCCAGCACCGCCTCCGGAGACCCCATGAGCCACCTCGCGGACGCCCAATCGACCGCACAAGAACAAGCCCAAGAGAAAGCCCGGGAACAAGCCCAGGAACAAGCAGAGAGCACCCCCCTCGACGAGATCGACGTCAGCCGACCCGAGCTCTACGAGACGGACACCTGGCAGCCGTGGTTTGCGCGCCTGCGCCGCGAAGCGCCGGTGCACTACCTCTCGGACAGCGCCAACGGCCCGTTCTGGTCGGTGTCGAGCCACGAGCTCGTCAAGAAGGTCGACATGACCCACCAGATCTACTCCTCCGAGGCGGGCAACAGCATCTCGATCGTCGACCCCGAAGCCGTCGAAGATGCGATGGAGATCAAGAGCTTCATCCAGCTCGACGAGCCCGAGCACACGCGCCAGCGCAAGACGGTGACGCCGGCCGTTGCGCCCAAGAACCTCGCCGAGCTCGAGCCGCTCATCCGCGAACGCGTCGTCGACATTCTCGAGAACCTGCCCGTCGGCGAGACCTTCAACTGGGTCGACAAGGTCTCCATCGAGCTCACGGCGAGGATGCTCGCTACCCTCTTCGGCTTCCCCTACGAAGACCGGCGCAAGCTGATCCACTGGTCGGACATCACGACCGACGTGCCGCAGGTGACCGGCAAAGAGGGTACGGACATGGATGCGCGTCAGGCCGAGCTCATGGTCTGCGCCGGCACCTTCGCGCAGCTCTGGGCCGAGCGCGCAGCGATCCCGCCGCAGTTCGACCTCATCTCCATGCTCGCCCACGGCGAGGACACGAAGCAGATGGTCCAAGACCCGGTCCTCTTCCTCGGCACCGTGCTGCTGCTCATCGTCGGCGGCAACGACACGACCCGCAACAGCATCAGCGGCGGCGTGCTCGCCCTCAACAAGTATCCGGACGAGTACCAGAAGCTCCGCGACAACCCAGGGCTCATTCCCAACATGGTCTCCGAGATGATCCGCTGGCAGACCCCGGTCCTCCACATGCGCCGCACGACGCTCTGCGACACGGAGCTCGGCGGCCAGACGATCCAAGAGGGCGAGAAGGTCGTAATGTGGTACCTCTCCGGCAACCACGACGAGTCCGTCTTCCCGGACGCCGAAGACTTCATCATCGACCGCCCCAACGCCCGCCAACACGTCGCCTTCGGCTTCGGCATCCACCGCTGCCTCGGCAACCGCCTGGCCGAGATGCAGCTGCGCGTGCTCTGGGAAGAGATCCAGAAGCGCTTCCACAGAGTCGAAGTTGCGGGAGACGTCGAGAGGCTGCCGAACAACTTCATTCGCGGCATCGCGGACGTGCCGGTGGTGCTGCACCCGATCTGAGGGAGGGCCTCGGCAGCGCCGCCCCCGACGGGCTCGCAAACGCCTCGCGCAGGCGCGACGAAAGCCGGCAGCTGGGGCGCCTGCTGCCGACCGGTCCCACCCAGTGGATGCGCAGCATCCACAAGCACCTTGTGGTCGCTGCGCTCCTGGGATGACGCGTTCTAGGGAGGCCCGAGCCTTTCAAGGTGCTCTCCTCTCCGGTAGTTCCCTCCTCCTCAGTACTCGTGCAGTCGCCTCCCCTGTGAAGCGAAGCGACGCCCCCTCGCGCGTCATCCCAGGAGCGCAGCGACGTGGGACCGGCTCAAAGTCCGTGCCCCAGCAACCCACAACACCCCCGTAGCCATATCCGCCGCCATCAACCTCCAATAGACTCCCCACTTACGCCAACCCCTCCCACCAGAACGCGTCCCTGCGCACCGCAGCAAAGAAATGATCAGCATCTCCAATCTCGGCAAGTTCTTCGGCGAGCAAACGCTCTTCGAGAACGTCTCCATCCAGTTCAACCCGGGCGAGCGCTACGGCATCGTCGGAGCGAACGGGTCGGGCAAGTCGACGCTGCTCAAGATCCTCGCGGGCGAAGAGGGCCCGAGCGAAGGCAACGTCAGCGTGCCCAAGACGGCGCGCCTCGGCGTGCTCAAGCAGGACCACTTCGCCTACGAAGAAGAGGCAATCCTCGACGTGGTGATGATGGGCCACGAAGAGCTGTGGACGGCGATGGAGGAGAAGGAGAAGGTCCTCGCGAACGCCGACAAGGAGTTCGACGCCGACCGCTACTCCGAGCTCGAAGACGTGATCATGGCGAACGACGGCTACGCCATGGAGGCGCGCGCCGGCGAGATCCTCGAGGGCCTCGGCATCCAGACCGAGGTGCACAGAAACCCGCTCTCGACGCTCTCCGGCGGCTTCAAGCTGCGCGTCCTCCTCGCTCAGGTGCTCGCCGCCGAGCCCGACGTGCTCATCCTCGACGAGCCGACGAACCACCTCGACATCTTGAGCATCCGCTGGCTCGAGAAGTTCCTCGAGGGCTACCGCGGCTGCTCGCTCGTCGTCTCGCACGACCACCGCTTTCTCGACAACGTGAGCACGTGGATCGCCGACGTCGACTACGAGACGATCCTGCTCTACAAGGGCAACTACTCGGCGTTCGAGCGGCAGAAGCAAGAAGAGCGCGACCGCCGCGAGCACGAGATCAACAAGCAGGAAAAGAAGAAGGCCGAGCAGCAGGCGTTCATCGACCGTTTCAAGGCGAAGGCCTCGAAGGCGCGCCAGGCGCAGAGCAAGGTGAAGCTCATCGAGCGCATGGAAGTCATCGAGCTGCCGAAGAGCTCGCGGCGCTGGCCGCGCTTCAACTTCCAACAGGTGCGCCCCACCGGCAAGCTGGTGGTGGAAGCCGAAGGCATCAACAAGAGCTACGGCGAAGGCGACGCCAAGAACCAGGTGCTGCACGACGTGAAGCTCGAGATCCGCCGCGGCGACCGCGTGGCGATCATCGGCCCGAACGGCATCGGCAAGTCGACCCTGCTCAAGGTCTTGGTGAACGCCAAAGACATCCCCTGGGGCACACCCCCGGATGAGGGCGACGTCGACTGGGGCCACGAAACGTACCCGGGCTACTTCGCCCAAGACCACAAAGAGCAGCTCGGCACCGACGGCCCCGGCGCCAAGCGCACCATCGAAGAGTGGCTCTGGGACTTCTGCCCCGGCGAGCCCGTGGGCTTCGTGAGAGGCCAGCTCGGCGCCGTGCTCTTCACCAAGGAAGAGGTCAAGAAGAAGCTCTCCAGCCTCTCCGGCGGCGAAGCGTCACGCCTCATCCTCGCCCGCCAGGTCGTCGAGAAACCCAACGTCCTCATCCTCGACGAGCCCACCAACCACCTCGACCTAGAAGCCATCGACAGCCTGGTGAAGGCGCTCGACAAGTACGAAGGCACACTGATCTTCGTCAGCCACGACCGCTGGTTCGTGAACCGGTTGGCCACCCGCATCCTCGAGATCAGCGAAAACGGCATCAACGACTTCGAGGGAACGTACGAGGAGTACCTCGAAAAGCTCGGCGACGACCACCTCGACAGCGACGTCGTCCTCCGCAAAGCGAGAGCCGACAAGAAGAAGGCCAAAGAAGCCAAGGCCGCAGCCGCCAACGGCCAGGGCCCTGGCGCCAGCAAGAACGAGCTCAAAAAGCTCGAACGCCAACGCGACGAAATCACCAAGAAGATCGAAAAAGCCGAAAACCGCGTCGGCGAGATCAACGAGGTCTTCTGCGATCCCAGCTACTTCGAAAAGGCGTCACCGAAGGAGGTGCGCAAGCTGGAGACGGAGCAGAAGAAGCTGAAGGGTGAGATTGAGGCGTGGATGGCGGAGTGGGAAGGGGTGGAGGAACGGATCGGGGAGTTGGTGTGAGTCCACGGGAGCGCTAGGCCGGCAACTAGACCTGTCGGGGCGTTTAGACATCGTTTACTGACGCAGGTATGGCTCTGGACCCAAGTGCGCAGTGTCTCTAGGGCGAGGTTCTTCTGCTCCAGAGCCGCCACGCGACCGAGAAACTCGTCTCTCCGGATGTCGAGACGCGCTTCTTCAAGCCCCGCAACGGCGAACAGATCGTTGACCTCGACCGCACCGCGGATCACTTGACGAACGGCCGCGTCGATGTCGTGCTGCCGAGTGTGGCCTATGCCAGCGCCGCTATCGTCGGCCAGGCGTTTGCGAATCATCGCCACTACTCGCAGAAAAAGGCCAAGTGCGGCGTGATCGCCTCCGTCTCTTGAAACGGCTTGCCAGCGCGAACGCCGTGGACAACTCCTTGACAAGAGTCCAAAGACCTTTCCAGCCATCGTTCTACCCGAAGTCGTGGTCGATAGCCCGTAGATACACCGGCAGCAAGCCTTCTGGGCTCGCGTCGAGTGCCTGTTCGTAGTCGCAGCCATGAAAGAAGTCGCGCAGCTTCTCGAACGAGGCCTCGCAGGAACCGCCTCATCCTGAACCTTGCGTACCACCTTGCCTTGCCGCCTGCTTGGGTGTACGCAGCCAGAGCATCGGCTAGCTGGTCGGCCAATCCCAGAAGGCCCACAATCAAGCCGCCAGGCTTGTCTCCGCAGACGCGGTTGACGCGCGCGATGGCTTGCATGAAGTTGCCAATGGTCTGTCTAGCTCCACCGTATGCGCCAGCGGACAGTCGAACCCTGTCAGCCACACATCGCACACGATGACCATCGGCAGCTCATCCTCAGGGTTCTTGAAAACGCCTCCCAAGTCGCTTGCAACCCGCCTTGTCGCTCACTTGGCTGCGTAGCGGCTCGGGATCCTCGCAGGTGCCGGTAACGACCACTTTCATCGCGCCCTGTTCATCATCATCGTCCTGCCACTCAGGCCGCTGTTTTCGATCAAGGGCTCTCTATTGCGGTGACATCTAAAGCTGTCGGTCACCTCCGGCCGCTAGACTCTGGTGTTGCGGAGGGAGCGTGGGATGCAAGACGATCAAAAGCTCGATGGCTGGAAACAGATCGCTTCTCATCTTGGCGTCTCCATCAACACCGCCAAGCGCTACTACCGAGAAGAGGGACTTCCGGTCACCGCCGTCGGCTCGGGAGAGAAGCCGCGCTACTCAGCTAGTCCGGCGAAGCTCGACGCCTGGCTGAGCTCTTGGCAAAAGCAAGGTCTTGCCCAAGGAGCAGCGAGCGCCGCATCGGAAAGACCCCAATTCAGCTTGTCGGAACCGCCACCACGCCAGCGGTGGCTCAAGCCTGTGCTCGCTGGAGTCTCGGCGGCTCTGCTCCTGTATCTGGTCTTTCTGGCTCAGCCTCTCCTCGAAGGGCCGCAACACTTCGAGCCTCCGGATCTGGCCGGTGAAGACTGCGATCTCGAGGTCCGATGGGTTCCAGACCAGAAGAGCGATCTAGCCGGGATCTACCGGGGAGGCACTCTGCTGCACAAAGACCCTGAGATCTCGGTCAACGGTTCCGTAGTCGCGAGAACGGACCCCGGCGGCTGTAGCGTCTGGTCGGTGAATAGAGACGCGGGACGATTTCGCCTGGAGCACACGCAGGAGCTTCGGCGTTGGGATCCTAGGACTGGAGAAACCTCGTGGATCACTCTCAAGGTAAGCGATGCCTTCCACGAGTACTCAAAGACGTACACGGGTCGGCCGCACCGAACAGATCTCGACGGCGACGGAATCCACGAGATTCTCGTCATCTACTTTCACCGGCCCAACTTCCCCTCGTTCGCGACGTTCTATGACCCGGGCCGCGCCATTCACAAAGTTGTCCTAGAAACGGCCGGTCATTTGCGACTCCTTGGTCACTTGAACCTCGACGGGAGCGGCCAGGACGAGTTGCTGTTTCAGCAGATCTCGAATCGGCTCGGTTGGTTCACAGCCGTGCACTCCGTGCGGGTGCAACCGACCCAAGGCTTCCCGAAGCGCCAGGCTCGAGGACCCGGCATAACAAATAGGCCCTTGAACTGGTCAAGCCTCCATTGGACTGCCTTGCTACCACCGGGACTCTGTTCCCCTGACTGCTTTCGCGTCGACAAAAGCAGAAAGTCCTTGCACTTCGCGATCGGAGAGCCGACGGTCTTGGGCTGGAACGGCCTTCCTTTAGGCATTCCCACCGAGAGCCAGCCCAGAGTCGAAGAGAGCTCGCGCGCAGCCTTCGAACTCCTGCAAAAGAACTACAAGGGACTTCGCCGCCGAGACGCCGAGGAGCTAGGAGCGCTCCAAGTTCGGCTCCTCAACCAGCAGCAGGAAGTGCAAGCGGAGGGACTCGAAGTTCTCAGCTACTCGCTTGGACTGCAGCGAGCCGTCGGCCTCGTAGCTTTAGGGCGCATGAATGAAGTCGGACAAGTGGTTCAAGAGCTTGGGGAGACCCGACCGGAAGAGCAGGCCGAGCTGCACTACACGGTAGGGCGAAAACTACTGCTTGAGGGACGGACCAGGGAGTCTCTTCCTCATCTCGAGAGGGCGCTAAGGCTCGACACTCGCCGGGAGAATGGCGGACGCCCGGCGACGGACTCGCTCACTGCACTCACCTACGCAAGAGTCTTGCTCGAACAGTGCGACGAAGCGCAGGCAGAGCTGCTTAGGTTCCAGGGCACTACTGAGTCAGACCACATCTGGCTCGACGCCTTCGTTCGCTGGCAATGCGCGAGGCCTGCGCCGTGGGCACTGAGTCTCGAAGACCCATCTCTCCGGCGGGACGAATACCGCTACTGGTGGCTGGAGATGCAGAAGGACGAAGTAGAGGCAACGACTCTTCTTCGCCAAGTAGAAGTGGAACTCGAGGAACAGGCCTCCGAGACCAAACCGCTTCTTCGCGGTCTCGCTGCCGAGCTCCACCTGCATCTCGGCCAGTACGAGGAAGCGTTGATCGTTCTCGAGACAGCTGAGATCGAGGCGAGCGAGCAGCAGTTCCTCTTCATGCAAGTGCGGGCCCACATGCCTCACTTCCAAGAAAGAGCACGGCGTCTTCGCAAGGAGATCGCCCACCTGAAAGCGAGAGATCGGCAGTTATCGCCATAGATCGGTAGATCCCTTGCCCTGCCACTTGGCGCCAGAGCACCTTCTCCGCGCTTGCCCCGGAATTCACCGGTGGGAGCGATGGGGAGAAGAATGTGAATTCAAAGAGACACCTTGCAGAGGGCCACGGCTACTTGCCACCGCGAGCGAAGGAGCTAGTGTGCTCAGTGTTCGCAATAGTTGCCGCCGCTTTCCTACTCGCCAGTCCCATGCTTGGCCAAGCATTGACTGAGAAGATCCTGTTCGTGACCGCCAAGGACTCGGCCGATGGACTCGCCGACATCTGGGCAGTCAATCCCGATGGCACCGCCCTGGAGCCGTTCCTCACGGCACCCGGTCAGCAGGGCCGGCCGAAGGTCAGCCCTGATGGAACGATGCTTGCCTATTGGACCAGCCGGCCAGGCAACGGCCGCCTGCTGGTGGTGGATCTGGCGACGGGAAGTGAAACTCTGCTCTTCACGATCAACCGCGAAGGCAGCCAGAACTACGCCTGGAAGCACGACAACAGCGGCTTCTACATGACGTGGCCAGGGCAGTGCGCCTCGGACATCTACGAGCTCGACCTCCAAGGTGGTCTCTCGCTCTGGTATGCCGGATCCGATATCAGGGAGTCCGTGTCCGTCATGGACGCCGCAGGGAACCTTTACTACACCGGGGATCCATGCAACTCCCCGAGCATGCGAATCCTCCGCTTCAATGGAACTGGCTCACCCACGGTTCTTCAAGGAGGGGATGGCAAGACGGAAAGCCAAATCGACGTACGTGCGGACGGCAGCCTTCTCACCTGGGCGAAGGCGGCCAGCGGCTACTCGAGACCCTTCCGAGTGGCCACCTTCGATCCTTCGAATGGCGTCGAGACGCAGATCGTTCCAGGCACAGCAGCGTCAGACGAGTCGACACACTTTTCGCCGGACGGCCTGAGAATCGTCTTCCAGAGGCGTCATCAGCCTTTCGGTTCGGCGGACGATCTGATCGTCGTCGACGCGGATGGCAGCAACTCCACGACGATTCTCTCGTGGCCCCACATTGCAGGAAACGTCGAATGGGCAGAGATGATCTACGGCCCAGCCGATGAAGACGACGACGGTGTGCCAGACGCTGCGGACAACTGCCCGCTCGTCGCCAACAGCGACCAAGCCGACGCGGACGGCGACGGAATCGGCGACGTCTGCGACGACTACCCCAACGACCCGGTGAACGACGAGGACGATGACGGCGTCGGCGGCGACATCGACAACTGCCCCACGGTCTACGACCCAGATCAGGAAGACCTCGACGGCGACGGCCAGGGCGACGCCTGCGACTTCGATGACGACGATGATGGAGTCGACGATGAAGTCGACAACTGCCCGCTGATCAGTAACTCCGACCAGGACGACAACGACCTCGACGACGAGGGCGACGCCTGTGATGCGGACGACGACAACGACACCGTGCTCGACACCTCCGACAACTGCCCGCTGACCTCGAACACCGATCAGCAGGACAGCGACGGTGACGGCATCGGCGACGTTTGCGACGCAGACGACGACAACGACGGCGTCGACGACACGATCGACAACTGCCCGTTCTCCGCAAACCCGAGCCAGTCGGACATCGACGGCGACGGTCTCGGTGACGTCTGTGACGCGGACGCGGATGGCGACGGCATCGACGACCTCGGCGACAACTGCCCGCTCGACCCGAACTCCGACCAGGAGGACTTCGACGGCGACGGCGCGGGCGACGCTTGCGACATCGATGACGACGACGACTTGGTCGACGACACTGAAGACAACTGCCCGTTCGTGTTCAATCAGGATCAGGCAGACCTGGACGGAGACGGGATCGGCGAGGCCTGCGACGCGGACGTCGACGGTGACGGCATCGACGACGTGGCCGACAACTGCCCGTTGACGCAGAACACGAGCCAGGACGACGCCGACGGTGACGGTCTGGGTGATGCCTGCGACGTCGACGACGACGGAGACGGCATCGACGATGTTGCGGACAACTGTGCGCTCGTTGCCAACCCTGGCCAGGCGGACTTCGACGGCGACGGCATCGGAAACGCTTGTGATCTGGACATCGACGGGGACGGCATCGACACCGCGGTCGACAACTGCCCGCTCCGCCCAAACCCGTCACAGCGCGACTTCGACGGCGACGGCGTCGGTAACCGCTGCGACAGGGACCGCGACGGCGACGGTGTTCGCAACCGTCACGACCGCTGCCCGTTCACACCGCCGGGAACCGTCGTCGCACCCGGTAATGGCTGCTCGATTGAGCAACTCGTGCCCTGCGACGGTCCGCGCGGCATGAGCCGTCCGTGGCGCAACCACGGGCAGTACATGCGAGCGCTGACCCAGACGGCCAAGCGTTTCGTCCAACTCGGGCTGATCACTCAGCAGGAGAAGCACGACATCGTTTCGGCGGGAGCGCAGTCGCAGTGCGGATACTGACTCTGTAGGTCCGATACGCCTAAGGGCCCGCCCGGCGCTGCCGGGCGGGCTTTCCTCCCATCGCCAGTGCTTGTTGCGCGGCGACGGTTCTTGTTGAGATGCTCCTTCGTGCAGGACGGGAGGTGAGAGCGTTGAGCGAGAGTCACCGCAGCCAGCTACGTGGGTGGGCACAGATAAGCGGTCATCTGAACGTTTCGGAGAACACCGCGCGGCGCTGGCAGCGGGAAGAGGGTTTACCCGTCGGCAACCTTGGCGGCGGCGCTCGAGCGCCAAAAATCGCATGGACCGACGAGCTCGATGCCTGGCTCAGTCAACGAGAACTGCCCTCGCGCGCAACCGGGGAATCCGACTCCCGCCAAGGGTCCCCACGATCGACCCAAGCCGACGACTGGCGGATCGAGCCGCCGAAAGCCTCTGCAGCGCCCTCAACAGTCGTCGCAGGTCAACCGAGACGTCACCCTTCATCGACGCTTCTCTGGAGCGCTGTGACACTTCTGTCGCTCGCGCTCATTGCTGCAGCAATCAACTGGTTTCGACAGCCCCTGGGAACCATCACTCCACTCACCCACAACGGAGTCGGGGTCTCCTACAACCGAGGGACGAGGACTTTCTGGAAAAAGCCGCATCTCAGATTCCATGGCCTGCAGCACGTACGCGTAAGTCGGTGGGAACGTCCCGCCGTCTTTGCTTTGGGTAACTCTGCAGAAGGTCATCTCGACGCAACAGCAACCCTCTACCGTTTCCATCCCAGAAGCGGCAAAGAACTCGATTCCTTTCCTCTCAGGCGCGCTGCAGACCTCTTCGAGGACTACTCACACCACTACCGCGCGGACCTGATCGCGGTCGATCTCGACGGCGATGGCCTCGAAGAGGTCTTGGCCACTTTTCGCCATAAGCACTATCCGGCCTACACAGTTCTCTTCGAGCCGGAGGAAAGGCGAAGCCGCGTCGTCTACGCCAGCGAAGGGCACCACCGGTTCCACGAGGCGGTCGACGTCGACGGAGACGGCCAAGTGGAGCTGCTGTTCGAAGAGATCATCAACAACTTCGCTTGGTTCTCGGGGATCAGCGCGATCTCCTTGGACCCTCCACTCAACGGCAACGACCGAATCGAGTATCCGGTTCTTTCGCCGCTGGGCAGATGGCGAGGCGCTTCGGGTCCTGGCCTGGTCTGGTTTGCCCTAGCGCCCGCGACCACCTGTTTGGAGGGGTGTGTTCGGTTCGACAAGGCGGCTCGACGGTTCGAACTACAGCGAACCGTTCCCATCAGCCTCGCCCTTTCCGGTTTTGATGCGTCGGCGCCGTCGATTCTCAAGGACGAGCCCCGAGCTGAACTGCGGCGGGGAGTTCTACGCACGATCTCACTCGCTCTGCGCCGCGGGCCGCTTGAAAACGCATCAAGCCATATTGAGACTCTGCAGAAGGCAGTCGACGACGCGAACCGAGCGGCATTGCCACGTCTCGAACTCGTCGCAAAGCTAACCCTCTTTCAGAAACTGGCACGAGTCGGGAAGGCCGACGCAAGGTTGGAAGCCTTGGAGGAGCAGCTCCTCGCCAGTTCAGACATGCCGTCCGCAGCGACAAGGTTCCACCTCGCAACCGCTTGGGCGATCGCCGGCGAACACGAGAGAGCTGCCGAGCTCTTCGAAGCCTGTTTGAACGACGGATCGGAGTCGATCGACGGGGGCAGGCCCGTATGGGAGTTCCTTCGAGGCTTGACCATGAGTCTCGTCGCTTCTGGGAGAGACAGCGAAGCTCTGGCAGCGGTCGATCGATACGGGAGTCTCATTGAAGATTCCTGGCCCGACGCCTTGCGGACCTTCATCCACGTCACACGTGGGGATCCTCAACGGGGTCTGGACCGCGAGACGATTCGTACGAGTGGCCTCGACGAGCACTGGTACTGGGACCTCGAGATGCAGCTCCTCGAGGGACGAGAGCCGTCATCGATTCGAGCCGAGCTTGCAGGGCGTGAAGAGAGGGTCTCGGAGGTCGCGGCACTTCTAGAGGCCTTTGACGTTCACCTGCGGAGGCTCGAGGGCGAGGAGACTTCGCGGTTACAGCCGAGTGCGAAAAGGGCACTCCGGGTACTTCGAGAGCGCACGGGCGAGAGCATCGTTCCCCTGGGTCACCTGCCGCTCATCGAGTCACGCTTGGGTCTCTTGATCGACGCGGAAGCCACCGAGAGCGCTCGGCGAACCGCAGGAAACCGCGAACTTCCGTAGTCTTCATCCAGACGTTTGACGGCTCTTCTGGCCGCTACGAACCTCCGCCATGGCCTCGTTCAGCTTCGAACGAGGCAGCAAACGCCTTTCAAGGCTCAAGGAGGTTTCGAAGATGCTGAAAAAAGGAGAGAGACGTTGGCAGGCCATGACAAGGCCGATCGTGATTCTGGTGTTGGGCCTCAGCGCCACTAGCGCGTCCGTCTTTGGCGGCGGTTCTTCGACGGGGGATGAAACGGGCGGCTCGTGGCCTTCTGGGTTCGACTTCTCTGCGCAAGGAGTCACGGGTTGCTGGCCACTCGAAGGCGACGCCGTCGACGTTTCAGGCAACCATCCGCCCGGCCTGGTCGTCGACGGGCAAGTGGTGCCTGGCATCTTCGGACAGGCCTACAGACTCTCGACACAGATTGACTACGTCGACCTGCGGGCCCCGGTCGACAATCTTCAGCCCTTCTCGGTGGCCTTTTGGGTTCGGCCCGAGAACCCACCCTTCAACGGCGTCGCCCGAATGATCTCGACCTACACCAACGCCACGGGCGAAGGCGGGTTCGATATCCACTTCAACTCCGGACACTCGCCACCTGCTCACTTCCGCATGTACACGATTGGTACAAACCAGATCTCGGCCGACTCTGAGATCTCGCTCGAGGAGTGGCAGCACTTCGCGGCGGTCTGGAACGGGACAGAGGCCGCGATCTATCGCAACGGCTCCCTTGTCGACACCGCCTCGCCCATCGGACAGTTCGATGGATCGTCCGAGACGATCAAGATCGGCGCCCTCGGTCTCCTGGCGGCGCGTCATGAAGACCTTGTCGGGACCGTCGATGAAGTCGTTCTCTTTGATCGAGCCATCGACGCCCATGAAATAAATCTGCTGGCCTCGGACGACGACGGTGATGGAGTCGCCGACTTTTGGACCGGCGGACCAGCGCCACCCGATGGGGACGGTGACGGAACCGAGGACCAAGCGGACAACTGCCCGCTTGACTACAACCCAGATCAGGAAGACCTCGACGGCGACGGCCAAGGGGACGCCTGCGACTTCGACGACGACGATGACGGCGTCGACGATGAATACGACAACTGCCCGCTCATCAGCAACTCCGACCAGGACGACAACGACCTCGACGAAGAGGGCGACGCCTGCGACGCGGACGACGACAACGACACCGTGCTCGACACCTCCGACAACTGCCCGCTGACGGCGAACACCGATCAGCAGGACAGCGATGAGGACGGTACGGGCGACGTCTGCGACCTGGACGACGACAACGACGGCGTCGAGGACGACGTCGACAATTGCCCGTTCTCCGTGAACTCGAACCAGTCGGATATCGACGGGGACGGACTCGGTGACGTGTGCGATGCGGATGCAGACGGCGACGGCATCGACGACCTCAGCGACAACTGCCCACTCGATCCGAACTCAGACCAGGAGGACTTTGACGGTGACGGACTCGGCGATGCTTGCGACCTCGATGACGACGACGACCTCGTCGACGACACCGAGGACAACTGCCCCTTCGTCTTCAACCAGGACCAGGCGGACTTGGACGGCGACGGCATCGGTGACGCTTGCGATGCAGACGTCGACGGGGACGGAATCAACGACTCGGCGGACAACTGCCCGCTGACACAGAACACCAGCCAGGACGACGCCGATGGCGACGGTCTGGGTGATGCCTGCGACGTTGACGACGACGGTGATGGCATCGACGACGGCGTCGACAACTGCCCGCTCGTCGCCAACCCGGGTCAGGCGGACTTCGATGGAGACGGCATCGGCAACAAGTGCGACCTTGACATCGACGGCGACGGTATCGACACGGCAGTCGACAACTGCCCGCTTCGTCCGAACCCGTCACAGCGAGACTTCGACGGCGACGGCATCGGCAACCGCTGTGACCGCGACCGCGACGGCGACGGCGTGCGCAACCGTCACGACCGGTGCCCCTTCACACCGCCGGGCACCGTCGTTGCCCCCGGCAATGGCTGCTCGATTGAGCAACTCGTGCCCTGCGACGGTCCGCGCGGCATGAGTCGCCCATGGCGGAACCACGGGCAGTACATGAGGGCGCTGACGCAGACGGCGAAGCGCTTCGTTCAGCTTGGGCTGATTACTCAGCAAGAGAAGGACGACGTTGTTTCGGCGGGAGCGCAGTCGCAGTGCGGGCACTAGCTGTGACGGACGTTCAAGCCTAGCTGCGAGCTCGCGGCACTTCGAGGCGCCGGTCCTACGGCCGGCGCCACTTTTCGTTCTTGTGCCTGTGAGATGCTCCCCACGGGGGCTTCTTGCATTTTGCGACGAGAAGATATGGGGTTGGAAGGGGATCGCCAAGCGGCTCGGCGTTTCACCGAACACGGCCGCCAAGTACGCCAAAGAAAAGGGCCTCCCCACAAGGACTCTTGGAGACGGCCCGAAGCCTCGCCGCTTCGCCCTCGAGTACGAGCTTGCCGCTTGGGAAAGAGACAACGCTCGGCTTCTTCGAGAAGACGCGGAACCGACCCCAGAGGAGACGGAGCAAAGCCGGCCAGCGAACTCTGAGGATGAGCTCGTCCCCCGAACTGACTCAGCGTCAAAGCCCAAAGAAACCCTCAAAGGGCGGCACCTCTGGCTCGCTGCATTCGCAGCTGTTGCTGCCGTGCTCGCAACAGCTGCCATCTGGCTGTTGGACCCAATCAAGATTCCCGAAGAACGGCGTCCACCGGTCTACAACTTCGTCTTCGAAAGCGAAGAGGGTCTCTACGCCAACGATCTCGAGACCGGTGATCCCCTCTGGCAAGAGCCTCTGAAGGGCACGACGAAGACCAGCTACGCCGAAGCGCACATCGCCGGCTTCGGCACGGTCTTGGCCGTCGTCTTCGAAGAGCCGGATTTCGACCTCAGTCGCGCCGGCAAGACTCTTTCTCTGCTCGACCCGACAACGCTCGAGTCTTACGACGAGGTCTCGCTGGACCGAGTCGAGCAGTGCTTCAAAGTCTTCCCGGACTACTCTGAGTTCTACAGGACCCGGCTCTACGCGGTCGACCTGGACGGCGACCGTAGCGACGAGATCGTCATCACCTACACTCACGCACCGAACCTTCCCGCCTGCTCCCTGATCTACGAGCCGAAGCTTCCCCGCGTCAGGCCGGTCTACGCCTCATTGGGGCACCACTACTTTCAGGGTGCGGCCGATCTCGACGACGACGGTCATCTCGAGGTGATCTTCGGGGGCATCTCCAACCGGGTGTCCTGGTACCGCGGAATCGCCGCGGTAGACCTCGAGCCCGCCGTAGGCAGGCCGGGAAAGGTCCTGCCCCCCGCACGAGCGCCTGACCTCGACGGTCGCGGCTCCGCTGAGGAAACGCTTCTCTGGTTCACCTATACCGAACCGGACTGCACCTTGGACTGCCTCCACATCGACGCTCTCAGAGGCAGACTCGAGTTCCGGGGCAGCAGGAAGTTGTTCCTGGACCGCCACGGCTTCCAGCCGAGCTGGTCAGGGGCCTGGAACATGGACGAGCGACAGGAAGCGCGCAAGCGTGTGTACGCAGAGGTCCGGACGGAGCGCCGGGCCGCATTGCTTACCCAGAAGAGGTGCCAGGGACTTGTCGGGAGAACGAGCTAATCAGCGCCTTCCAGCGACTGTCGACTCACTTCGGGCCGCTACTCTCCAACAAACCGGCCGTCGCAGTCACCAACACCATTGCTCTTCGCGCCTCCGAACACTCCGCCAGACGCAGCTCCGCCGCGAGGCCTCTTGGCCTCAAGGCGAGCCTTGAATCTGACGAGCCGACCGACTACCCCTAACCGTCGGGCACAGTGCTCTCAGCGACGTACGGCATCCCGGGAGGGAAGCAGCCTTCGGGGAAGCACGCAGTCATGCCGTTGCGAAGCGCCTCCGACGCAACGAGGAAGGAGTCAGCGAAAGAGCGCAGCTCTCTCAAGAGTTCCTTTCGCGCCTTGAGCGATGCCGCGTGACAAGGCGGTGCATAGCGCCTGTCGCTCTTCTGAGGAGCAGCAAGCGGATCATGACGCTTAACAGCTTCCGCTCCCAGGACGGTGCGTTCTCCGCTCTCATGTTGTGCTTCGAGCACAACATCGTCGATGAGGGAACGCGACGCATCACGCCGTTCACTCCACGAAAGATCTCGCCAGCACGGAAGTGGCGAGAGCTCGAGGACAAGGTTCTTCTCGATGAAGTCGGCGGCTCTGACGCGCCGCGCTCCAACTCTTCTCTCGGCCCGGTACTGAGCCGTGCGGTCGTGCCAGACGCCACCGCTGAGGCTGCTGTAGCCCAACTGAAGTGGGCGGGCGAGGTGCAGACCCGGCCAATCTTCGGGTCGCTCAACTAGCCCATCCTTCACGCCCTGGGAAAGGAGGTAGCGAAGCCGCCCAACCTGAGCTTCCTCCTCATTGCTCACGATGATCGCCGAGTAGCGCTTCTCCCAGAACCTCCCCTTCCAGCCGTACAGCCTTCCGACCTTCCGCGCCACGTTGGAATTGACGTAGCGCATGAAGTCCCTCAGCTGCTTCGTTGTCTCGGGCAACAGAAGAAGGTGCATGTGATTCGACATCGCCACCGGCCCGACGACCTGCATGCCAGTGCGTTGCTGAGCCCTCGCGAGCACACCAAGGATCGTGCGGTTCGCCAGCGTGCCTGGTCGAAGCAAGAAACGGCTTTGAAAGGTCCTCGTAGTGACCTCGACAAGACGACCGGCGAAGCAACCGCGGAGTTTCCGTGCCATTGACCAAAGCAGACGATGAAAGCCCTTCCAAGCTTGCAAGCGCCCGGACTTCTGCGATGGAGACCGTTGGCACTGTACAATAAAAACATTGTGCTTTTTCGCGACGCGCTTCACCTCAAAGAAGGTGCCGAGAAGACGGCTCGGATCGCTGCCTGGTTCCAGTCGCTCTTTCGTGACACGTCGACTCCAGTGCTGGTTGGTGGCGCGGCCGTCGAGCTGTACACCGGCGGTGCCTACACGACGGGGGACTTCGACTTCGTGGGCTCCGTGCCGCCGGAGGTCGCCCAACTCCTGCAAGCGGAAGGATTCGCGCGAGCTGGTCGGCACTGGCTCCATGAGGAGGCCCAAATCTTCATCGAGCTGCCCTCTGGGGCGCTCGGTGAGGGCGCAGAGTCAGTGCCCGCGACCTTTTCGGGCCAGACGGTGCTCATCGTCGCACCGGAGGACTTGGTGATCGACAGGCTCGCCGCTTGGCAGTTCTGGGGTTCCGAGCAAGATGCCGTCAACGGCTATCTCATCTGGGACATTCATTCACTCGACAAGGAGAGACTTTCCGCGCAGGCACGTCGCGCCGGCGTCGAGACGAGCCTGCGTTCGCTCGAGAGTTTTCGCAGAGACCATCAGGACCAACGCGCCACCGCAGAAGAGCTCGAGCGTTGGGCCAAGAAGAGGACAGCGCCTTGAGCACGAAGGCCCCTCCCAAACCCGCCCTTCCCAAGCTCTCACGACGCCGCCCTCGCTCCTACGAGGAGTGGGCGGCTCTGCGCCGCTGGAAACGGCTACCTGCTCAGGAGATGGACGTCGTTGGATTCCTGCTTCGCCTGTCGCGGGAGGAAGCCGGCCTGTCGCAAGCGCAGATGGCCGATCGGCTGGGCTGCAGCCAGCAAGCGGTGTCGCAGGCCGAGCGTTGGGAAAGCAATCCGACGGTCAGGTTTCTGCAAAGCTGGACTGAGGCGCTCGACTTGGAGCTCGTGATCGATTTCGCCGTTCGTCAGGCGCCGTCGCGGTAGCGTGGCCCGGTGAGCACATCCCGTTCATCGAACATCAAATCCGTTCACGTCGTCGGCGCCGCCATCCTCCGCGGCGACCGGTGCCTCGTCGCCCAACGCTCTGCCTCTATGTCACTTCCCCTCAAGTGGGAGTTCCCCGGAGGTAAGGTAGAGGCCGGCGAAGAGCCGGGCGCGGCGCTGGTGCGGGAGATTCGGGAGGAGCTGGGGGTGGTGATTCGGGTGGAAGAGCTTCTGGGTACCGGTACCGGCAAAGCCGGTTCGAAGCGTGTCGTTCTCGACGTTTACAGCGCAGAGTTGCTGAGCGGCGACGTCGTACTCGCAGAGCATGCGGGCTTCGGCTGGTTCACGGTGCAGGAGATGCGCGAGCTCGACTGGGCCGAAGCCGACTTGCCCGTGCTTCCCGCTCTCTGTGCTCGGCTTGCCTCAGCTCAGAGCGACGCATGACGCTGCGGCCCGGGCTCTACGATTCGCTCATCGACGCGGAGCTCGAGCAGAAGCTCGAGAGCGTCGCGGAAGAGCTTCAGCAGCTCGAGAGGCTCGACCCGGCCGACTCGGCGGCGCACTTCGCACGACATCTACTGCCGATCATCGTCTCGGCGCTTCAGGCGGCGACGAAGGGACAGAGCAACCCCGCGGCCAAGCTCTCCGCGCAGAGGCAACTGACTAACCAACTGCTCGAGACGGCCCGTGAAGCGCTCGGTGAGACGTCGCCGAACCTCCTGGCCGAAACGGAGCGGCGCCTCGTGGCCGTCGCAGCCGGAAGTTCGCCCAGTGGTGAGGCGCTCTTCCCACGCCGGCCCGAAGTCTCCGTCGCGCAGAGCGCCCTGCTCGTCAACGGCAGAGACCAACCGCGCATCGGCTCCGAAGTAGAGCGCGAGCTCGATTCGGCCGACCGGGTCGACCTGCTGTGTGCCTTCATCAAGTGGACCGGGTTACGCACGCTGATCGACGCGATTCGCAAGGCGCGCGAACGCTGCGTTCCCGTGCGTGTGCTGACCACAACGTACGTCGGTTCCACCGACCGTCGCGCCCTCGACGCCCTGCGCGACCTAGGTGCCGAGATCCAAGTGAGCTACGAGACCGGGCGCACGCGGCTTCACGCCAAGGCGTGGCTCTTTCACCGTGACTCGGGCTTCTCCACTGCCTACGTCGGCTCGTCGAACATGTCGCACCAGGCGCTCAGCGACGGTCTCGAGTGGAACGTGCGCCTGACTCACGCCGAGCAGCCGCACCTGCTCGAGACCTTTCGCTCGACGTTCGAAGAGTACTGGCGGGACGACTCCTTTGAGGCGTACGACTCGGAGGCCGCAGCCGAGCGCTTCGAGCGCGCCATTCAAGCCGAGCGCGCCGGCACTTCCTTCGGCCCGACGAACCTGAGCGGCCTCGAGGTAACGCCGTGGAGACACCAGGAGCGCATGCTCGATGAGCTGCAGGCCGAGAGGGAGATTCACGGGCGCTACCGCAACCTCGTCGTCGCCGCGACCGGTACCGGCAAGACGATTCTGGCGGCGCTCGACTACGAGCGCCTGAAGCGCGCCGGCACCGTCGAGTCGCTGCTGTTCGTAGCGCACCGCAAGGAGATCCTCACACAGAGTGCTCAAGCCTTTCGCGAGGTCCTGCGGATGGGCGACTTTGGCGAGCAGTACGTCGATGGCAGACGCCCCGAAAAGTGGCAGCACGTCTTTGCGTCCGTGCAGTCGCTGCAGCAGCTGGAGCTGGCGGAGCCCGGCGGTGACGGCCTGCAGAGCGATCACTTCGACATGGTGATCGTCGACGAGTTCCACCACGCGGAGGCGCCCACCTACACGCGTCTGCTCGAGCACCTCGAGCCCAAGGTGCTGCTCGGCCTCACCGCCACGCCCGAGCGCGCCGACGGCCAGGACGTGAAGCGCTGGTTCGGCGGGCGCTTCGCCGTGGAGATGCGGCTGTGGGAGGCACTCGACGAAGGGCTTCTCTGCCCTTTCCACTACTTCGGCATTCACGACAACACCCGACTCGAGGGCATCGAGTGGCGCGCCGGCCGCTACGACGCCGCGGCGCTCACGAACCTCTACACGTCCGACGATGCCCGCGCGCGTCTCGTCGCCGAAGAAGTCCAGAAGAAGATCACCGACCCGGGGGCGATGCGAGCCCTTGGCTTCTGCGTGTCGGTCGCGCACGCCGAGTTCATGGCGCGCAAGTTCCGGGAGTTCGGGCTCTCGGCGCGCGCGGTAAGCGGGCAGACGCCTCGGGCGGAACGCGACGCCTCCCTCGCGGCGCTACGCAGCGGCGGGGTGCAGGTCCTCTTCACCGTCGACCTCTTTAACGAAGGCGTCGACGTTCCGGAGATCGACACGGTGCTCTTCCTGCGCCCCACAGAGAGCGCCACCGTCTTCCTGCAGCAGCTGGGCCGAGGCCTGCGCAAGGCGCCCGACAAGCCGTGCCTCACCTGCCTCGACTTCGTCGGCCACCAGCACGGCAGCTTCCGCTTCGACCAGAAGTACCGCGGCATGCTGCGCTACAGCCGTCGGGAGCTGGAGCGCGAGGTGGAGGACGGCTTCCCACACCTGCCCGCCGGCTGCCACATGGAGCTCGACTCTGTGGCGCGCGAGATCGTCCTGCGCAACGTGCAGAGCGCGCTGCGTCTACAGTGTCCGGGGCTCGTGAAGGAGCTGCGGCAGCTGGGCCCGGAGACGACGCTCGAGCAGTTCATCCAAGAGACCCAACTCGAAGCCGAAGACGTGTACCGCAAGAAGGACTGGACGGCGCTACGCCGGGAGTCCGGCTTTGAGAAATCGCCGAGCGAAGAGTCGGCGAAGGTTGACCGGCGCCTCGGCAAAGGCCTCGCAAGGCTCCTGCACATCGACGACGCCGAGAGACTCGCCTTCCTCGAACGCGTCCTCACGAACAGAGACGGACTCACTCCGGTGAACGAGCGTGAACAACGCCTGCTCACCATGCTGCACTACTGCCTGTGGGGCCCCGACGCCGACCCGCAAGACGCTGCGGATCGACTCCGCGAGGCCCTCGAACTTCCCGGGCGGCGCAGCGAGATGCAAGAGCTCGCCGCACTGCTGCAAGAGCGGCGTCATCGGCTGCAGAAGCCGCTCAGGGAGGTGCTGCCGCGCTACGCCCACGTACCGCTGCAGGTGCACGCCACCTACCGGCGCGACGAGATCGTCGCGGCCTTCGGCGACTCGAATCCGGGCGCTCTGCGGCAAGGCGTGAAGTGGGTCGAGGCCGAGCAGGCCGACTTCTTTCTCGTCACGCTCAAGAAGACCGAGGAGCACTTCTCGCCAACGACACGCTACGAAGACCGAGCCGTCTCGCGCACGCTCTTCCACTGGGAGTCGCAGCACACCACGAGTGAAGCCTCGCCCACTGGGCAGCGCTACCTTCACCACGCGAAGCGCGGAAGCTCCGTTCACCTGTTCGTGCGAGAGCAGAAGAGCGGCGTGCTTGGCGCAGAGCCGTTCTTCTACGCCGGCCCGGCAACCTACGTCGAGCACGAGAGCGAGAAACCCTTGCGCATTCTGTGGGAGCTCGCGGTGCCGCTGCCAGCGGAGGTCTTCCAGGGGATGCGTTTGGCCGCGAGCTGAGTCCCCTGCTAGCTGACTCACAGCCGAACAAACTGAAGACGTCGTAGCAACGAGGTGCCAGCCAGGAATGGATGGCACCTCTTCTTTCTTTACTTGAAGCCGCTGTCCGCTCGCGAGCGAGTCGAGACGCGGTACGCCTACCGTCGTTCGTACGGCACAAGCTCCTCAAGGCCGAATAATTGATAGCAAAATGCAACTCTAAACGAATATTCACCGTACAAATGACGTCAAGACAGAAGAAAGCCCTGAGAATTATGGACAAAGCCGACAAAGCCATCATCGACTGCCTGCAGTCGAACGCTCGCTGCAGCAACGCCGAGATCGCCCGCTCCGTGGGCCTGGCGCCTTCCGCCGTACTCGAGCGCATCCGCAAGCTCGAGCGCAACGGTGTCTTGCACGGCTACGAGGCCCGGCTCGACCCCGAGGCCATGGGGCTCGGCATGCTGGCCTTTCTGTTCGTGCGCGTTGCGCGCTGCCCGGCCGAGCCCGGGACGGCGGCGAAGCTCGCTGCCATCCCTGAGGTGCTCGAAGTCCACCACGTGGCGGGCGAGGACTGCTTCCTGCTCAAGGTCCGAACCTCGTCCACCCGCGGCCTGCACCGCATCCTCACCGACGAGTTCAACGCGATCGGCGGCATCGAATCAACCAAGTCCACGATCGTTCTCGAGACCGTGAAGGAGACGGGCAAGCTGCCGCTGCCTCAACTCGACGAACCTGGCCTCGACAAACCGGATCCCGACTCTGAAGCCAACGGCTGACGCCAGCTCCCTCTGTTTCGACCGACTGGAAAGGCAACCTACCCATGCTCGAAGATCTTGCTCAGGCGCTACGCACCGTGGCCCGCTCCCGCGGCCTCTACCTTCTGGTGGCCGTGATCCTGGCGATCGGCATCGGCGCTACGGTCGCCACCCTCACCCTCGCAGACGCGGTGCTGCTTCAGCCGCTTCCCTATCCCGAAGCGGACCGCTTGGTCACCATCTACGAGCAGAATCTCGAAGCTCAGATCACGCAGATGCTGGTCTCGCACTCCAGCTTCGAGAGCCTCGAAGCGATGACTTCGCTGGAGCACGTTGCGGCTTATCAAGCCACCAACTCGCTCACTCTTTCGGGCACCACCGAGGCGGTCCGTGTGCAGTCGAACTTCGTCTCGCAGCACTACCTCTCGCTGCTCGACGCACCGCTCGAGATGGGTTCCTTCTTCAGCCCCGAGGCACACTCGGGCCCCATGGCGCAGCGAGCGGTGGTGCTGAGCTGGGCGCTGTGGCAAAGCCAGTTCGGAGGCAAGGCCGACATCGTGGGCCGCACCGTCACGCTGAACGGCGAGCCCTTCGAGGTCGCCGGCGTGCTGGCCCAGCGCTTCATCGACCTGCCGTCAGCCGGCAACCCGACCGAGGTCTGGCTGCCGCTCGAGACCTATCCCCTTCTCGGCTTCGACTGGTCTCTCATCCAGCAGCGCACCACGCGCTTCCTGGCGATCGTCGCAAGCCTCGCCGACGGCACTGAGCTCGCGCAGGCCGGCGCCGAGATCCAGACGCTCGCCGAGACCCTCGAAGCAGACTTCCCGGCATCGCACGACGGCTTCAGCATGATCACGCGCAGCGTCGCTGAGTTCCAGTCGCAGCCGTTTCGCGCCGGCATCCTCACTCTTCTCGGCGGAGCCTTCTTCGTGCTCCTGATCGGCTGCGCCAACGCCGCCAACCTCGTGCTCCTGCGCGCCACTGCCCGCCAGTCCGAGATCGCCATGCACCTGGCGCTCGGAGCCGGGCGACGGCGTGTCGCTCGCCGCCTGACTCTGGAAGGGCTTCTCACCTCCCTGCTCGCGAGCGTTCTCGGCCTCGGGATCGGCTACCTCGCGATTCGGCTGCTGATGAGATTCAGCCCGGTGACCCTTCCCGACTACGTCACGCTGCAGCCCAGCCCGGCGGTGATCGCAGCCACCCTCGTCCTGGCGGTCGGCACCGGGCTTCTGTTCGGGGCCGTACCCGGGTTGGTGATCTCGTTTGGCAATCTGAACAGCGTCCTCCGCTCCGAAGGGCGCGGCGCAAGCGCCGCCGGCGAGACCTGGCGCAAGGCGCTCATCGTGGTCGAAGTGGCCTGCGCCGTCACCCTGCTGCTGGGCGGGCTACAGATGACGCAGAGCTTCCGCAACCTGGCGCAGACACCGACGGGCTTTGACCCAAAGGGCCTGCTCACCCTGCGCACGACGCTACCTGCTACCGAGTACGACACCGCGCAGAAGCAGGCAGCGTCTGCGAGCGAGGTGCGCGGCGAGCTCTCTTCGATCCCCGGCGTCGAGAGCACCATCGTCTGGTCACGCTCGATGCCGGCGCAGGCCACCTGGTACCGCGCCTTTGCCGCCACCGGCCGCGCCCTGACTTCACAGAGCGAGACCCACGGCGCGCGGGTGCACTTCGTGAGCCCTGGAGGCATCGAAGAGCTCGGCATCCCGCTTCTGCAGGGTCGCGGTATCAGCGAGGCCGATCACGCGGAGGGGGCGCCCGTCGTGGTCATCAGCGAGAGCACGGCAGCCGCCATGTTCCCCGGCGAGAACCCGCTGGGACGCAGCGTGCACCGTTGGAACTCTCCGGCGAGCGCAGACTCGGAGATTCACTACGAGATCGTCGGTGTGGTGGCCGACGCGAGGCTTGCCGGGCGGCTCCTCACATCGATCCCAACCTCCGACGTCTACTACTCGTTCGATCAGACCCCCGCCACCGACGTGAACCTTCTGGTACGCACCAGCGGAAATCCGAACGCGCTGACCGCCTCCGTCAGAGAGCGCATGCGCAGTCTCGATCCAGCGCTGCCGCTCTACGACGTCCAGTCGATGTCGGACAGGCTCGGAGCGGAGACCGAGCAATCCCGCTTCGCGGCCTATCTCTCGTCCACCTTCGCACTCATCTCAGCGTTCCTCGCCGGGCTCGGGCTCTACAGCGTGCTCGCCTTCTTCGCACAGACGCACACTCGCGAGATCGGTCTGCGCATGGCCCTGGGCAGCCAGAGACTCGGCATCGTCTCGTGGATGAGTCGTCAAACAGCGACCATCCTCGCCCTCGGCCTTACCCTCGGACTCGGTGCTTCCGCCGGGCTCAGCAAGGCCATGGAAGGCAACCTGTTCGGCGTGAAGGCCTGGGATCCCGTGACCATCTCGACGGTGCTCGCCGCGACGGCGGTGGTCGCGGCGCTCGGTTCTCTGCTTCCTCTCGTTCGGGCCAGTCGAGTCGACCCAGCGATCGCGTTGAAGGCTGACTAGGTCGGAGTCCCGAACGTGTTCGAGGGCGACCTCGGAAGTAGGGTGGCTAGGCGACAACCACCTTGGGCAAGCTCTCGAGTTCGCCACGTAGCATGACCAGACAGAGCGTGCTTCCGTGTGGAGGAACGCTCCCACGGTACGCGCGAATCCAAGGTCATTGGGAGGAAACGTCGACTCATGAAAGTCATGGCAGATCTCTGTGTGGTCCCGATCGGAATCGGCGTCTCGGTCTCCGACGAAGTCGCCGCTTGCATCCGCGTCTTGAAAGAAGCGGGCCTCGAGCCTCGAACCCACGGCTACGGGACCAACGTCGAAGGAGACTGGGATACCGTGTTCGGCGCACTCAAGCGTTGCCACGAAGTGGTTCATGAAATGGGAGCACCTCGAATCACGACCTCGATCCGTTGCGGCACGCGCACCGACCGGGAGCAGTCGCTCGACGACAAGATCTCGAGCGTCGAACGCAAGCTCGAGGACTGAGCACGCCCGTGCGTCTCGAGCCGCCGTCCGCTCAGGGCTCACTGAAGGCCCGACGGATCTTCGAACTGCGCCAGCAGACCCCAACCTCCAAAGCCTTCCGAGACGGCGAACAAGAGATCGTTCTTGCCGCGCTTCAAGGGAAGCACCACGGAGTCGAACAAGCCCACCGTTCCCATGAACTTGTCGTCGCGCGACAGGAAGCCATCAGATCCCACGAACAAAAGCTCACCGTTCAAGAAGACGCGGACCTCGTCACTGAAACCGAAGCGCACCAGTTTCTTCTGCTCTTCTGCGGAGTCGATTCGGAGACGGGCAAAGGCCGTGTCGTTCCGGTCGGTGATCTCTACGGACCGCGCGACATTGAGAAGGCCGCTTGCCTCGGCCGTGCTGCGTCGCCAGTTGGCGTCCGGAGAGTCGTCGGGCAGAGCGAGACGCCCCTCGATATCGCCCTTCGGAAAGGCTGGCGAGACCATCCACTCGGTCACCATGTGCTCAGGAGGTGGCGCTACGTCTGCCGGCCGGCCAACGATCCGTTCGTCGCCCAGGGGTCGGTAACTCAGCTTCGAAAACCAGGCCGGAGCGAAGGTGCTCTTGAAGGCCAGTCGCCCCGCTTGGGGAGACCTCTTGAGCTCCGGAATGTGGAGAACCGGCTCGTCGCTATCGATGTAGATGTCTGCTCGGCTCTCCTCAACGACAAGCTTGATGCGGATCCACTGGTTCGCAGGGAACTCGACCGGGGCTGAAAAGTGCGGGCCCGAGTACAGCTGCCAACCGCGGAGGCCGTTGAAGACCGGGGTGTACTGGCACGCGTCCGGCTGGCCACTGAGGTGGTGCCGAAGGTAGAACTCTTCGTGGTTGTCGCCGTCAAGCACTCTCCAGAGAATGCCCGAGAAGCCGCGTTCACTGGGCACCGCGATGTCGAACTCGATCACACCGTCGCGCAGAACGACTCCGTTCGCCGTCGCCACTCCTCGATCCAGCAGCAGAGCCCGGCGCCCCAAGTGCTCCTCAAATCGATGCTCTTCCGCGTCGATCTCCCACCCATCGGGTTTCATGGGAACCTCGGCGGCCAGGGCCGGGGCACAGATCCAGAACAGCAGAATTGCTTTGACTCCACATCGCATCGTCTCGCCTCCAATCCGAACGTTTCACGGCAGTCTCGTCGGTTCGGAGGGGGAGTGATTGGAAAAAGCGGACTCGCGCCAACGTTCTCGATGAACGACGCTCGGGCTCGACCACGCGAACTCCTGGAAATCCCGGATCAGGTGTGACTGATCAAAGTAGTGAAAGCGGCACGCCAGAGACGCCCAGTCCGGAGCTGCGAGAGGGTCCGACGCGGCCAGCACGGCCTGAAAACGCAACAGCCTGGAGTACCGTTTCGGCGGTACTCCCGCCGCTTCTCTGATCCATCGTCGCAACGAACGAGGAGTGCAGCCTAAGTGCTGCGCGACGCGGCGTAGCGGAACGGTGCCCGCCGTGCGGCGTAGGATCTCCATGGCGTGAAGAGCTCGCTGGTGGGGCGAGCGACGCGACTGTTCGGCGAGGGAAACCAACTCGCTCTCCAAGAGCGCAAGCGCCTCGCTCATGCTGCGTGCGCGGGAGAGGCGCGCGAGGACTGGCCTGGCGATGCGTGGATCAACTTCGAGGAAGTCGTGCTTCGCGTCCACGTGATCCTGCGGCTGCGCACCCAGAAGAAAGGGAAGCCACTCGAGCTTCGGCCGAACGCAGACCATCTCGAAGCTCGCGTCACTCTCGAACAGACGCCGACTCTCAACAGGACCGAAGAGCCGGAGCGATGCGCCCTCCGCTTTGCCTTTGTGCCTATGACAACTGAAAGCGAGGCTGACGCCGGGGTCTGCCACCACACGATGTGGCGCGCTCGACCGTGCCGTGCCTGGAGTGGAACACGTCCACAGGTACTCGATCCACCGACGGCTCGCCGGACGAGGAGAGAACTCACGGTAGCCACCCACGGAGTGGCGCTCGTCCAGCAATTGAGGATGCCTGCGAGCAAGACTCATCTCACGAAGCTAGCTCAAGCCGATCGGTGTCCCAGGGGAGACGCGCCGGTGGTGGGGCGAGACGCCGCGATCCTGTTTGGAGCGGGGACGCGCCGTATCGCCGAGTGGACTCTTGAACGTCGAAACGCTCTCGGACTTCCGGTCGACGTCCGTGCAAACGAGGGAGCGATGTGGGATCCACTCACTTTCGGACCCACGCGAAAGCTCTCCAAGTCCTACAGCGGAGGCTTCTGACTCAGCGCACCGCTCCGCCCCGAGGCCTCCCGCCCCTGAGCTAGCCGATCATTGCTGCTTCCTCGGTGGTGACGCTCTCCATCCTGAAACGGAGACGAGAGGAAATCCAACTCACGAGAAAGCTAGACCGGGCTGCTGTCGGGCTCCTGCGTCGATGCTGGCGGGGGTTCGCCTCGCAACCGCTCCGCGGATCCGCCGCTTGGCAGATCAGAGCGCGAAGACCGGCTCTTCCGACCTCGGTCCTGGCGGCGAAAGGCAGCCGTCACTCGCCGGAAACCTCCTCCAGACGCTCCGCCAGTTCGTCGATCCTCCGCTGCTGCTCCTGCACCACTCTGGTCAGCACCGCCACGACGTCCATCGCCGAAAGCCCCTGACGGCTGGGCTCCGCAACCAGCGACGGGACGTCTTCCGCGATGAAGCCGACGTGCACGTCTTCCGGGTTGGCCTTGTACGCGAACGTCACGGGCTGCAGTCTCATCGCCGTCTCCAGCGCCTCGCCCACCGAGAGGCTCTCGATGCCCGTCTTGAGAGCGCGACTCGACGCGTTCACCCAAGTGCCTCCCGTCGTGACGTGAGCACCCGATGCCAGATGAATGGGAAAGGCTGGATTGAAGCTCGAGTCGGAGGAGATTCCGAGATAGCCCTGGTTGTCGATGATCATCGCGGGATTGTTGGCCGTGAAGAAGCGCAGCGACGGATTCGGTGCCGAAGCCGAGTTGTCGGGGCGCACGTTGAAGAACCCCGCCGAGCGGCCGAACGATCCGCCGGCATAGCCGAAGTTGAAGGCCGGCCCGCTGATCGGATTGAGGCCGACGCCCGCAAAGACGTCCTCGTTCGCGCCACCGCTGATGTGGAACATGTTGCGCGGGTTGTCGGTACGAATGCCGACGTTGTTGTTGACGACGGTCAGCGTGTCGTTCTGGGCTGCCGCTGGAGCCGCGAGGAGCGCGCTGGCGAACACCAGCGAACAGACACTGAGAGCTCGGATGGCGGCAACGCCGCTCGGCGCTGCGAAAGTCGATCTGGTCATTTCTGCATCTCCTGGAAAGCGGCGGGCCGGAGCGGCCCGCCGCCAGGTAGCCCCCCTCTTTCGTCCGAGGCCCCTTTCACCGCCAGAGGCGCAGCAAGCGCCGGGAAGGTGACAACGCCGCCGTACAAAGGCGCGCTCGGCGGTCCTCGAAACCGGCCCGACGACTCTTTCCAGATCGCCTGTCACCTGCTCCGCAGACTCTCCGCCTCTAGGTACGAAGGGCGCGGCACAGGGCCGCGCCGAGACTTCTTGCCAGGGGGCATCACCATGCACAGACCCCGGAACTTTCCGATCCGGTGCTTCACCCATCGAATCGCGCACGCTCAGCGCGCTTCTTCCCTTCTCGGCGTTCTACCGCTTCTTCTGCTCGCCACCGCAGGTTCGATTTCAGCGCAGCTCCTGCCTCAAAGCGACGCGGCCCTTCAGCAGTCCGCTGAAGCACCTCGCCTCGTTGAGGGCGCTCTGCTCAGTCCGGATCGTGAGCTCGTCGTGCTGATGACGCCGGGCGGCGAGATCGAAGCGATCGACGCAGAGTCGGGAGAGGTGCGCTGGCTCAGCCCGGACGCCGCCAGGCCACTCGGGTTCTTCGGCGAGTACCTCGTTGCCCAGCGCGAGTCGGAGCAACTGGAAGTCGTCTTCCTCGAGCTGTCGAGCGGCGCCTTCGCCGACGAGCTCACCATCGCTCTGCCGTCCGGCACTTCGGCGCGCATCGACGACAGCGCCCACCGACGCTTCGAGCCGAGGCTGCGTATCTTCGGCGGCGCGCCACTCGTCACCTGGACCGAGACACGGAGATACTCCAAAGGAGTTCCGCCCGCACCTGGCGAGCCGATGGAGACCAGCGCCAGCCGCGCCTACAGCGTCGACCTCACGACCATGAGCAGCTCACAGGTTCCGGTCACGAGCACCGTCGCCTCACGACCGCCCTCGTCCGCAGCATCGGCCTGGCTCTCGCGCACGCCCTCCGCGAACGCGCCCATCACCGCCGGCAGCGTCGAGTTCGCCGTCTTCTTCGGCGAGGGCCGACGCGACGTCTACCTCAAGACCTGGGAGCTCGGCACCGGTCGGGCCATCGCCGAGACTCGGATTCACAGCGGGGAGTTCACCGCCTTCGACGCCTCGGTCGACGGGCGACACGTCGCCGTCGTCGAAGAGGTCGACGCCGGGCGCTACGAGTGGAGCTTCTTCGACAGCGCCACCGGTCAAGCGGTCGGCGGCTTCGAGGCCGATCACTCCTTCGCGCCTTTCTCGGTCTCCGGCGAGACCGTGCTCTTGCCCTTGGAGCCGTTCGCCGAGCTCACGCCCAGCGGGCGACGCACGACTCCGCGCAGAGTCCGCGCCCAGTCTCTCCGCACGGGCGCGGTGCTCTGGGAGCGGCCTCTTCGTCAGACGCGCTACTCCGGCCCCAGGCCGCACTGAACCCTTCATGAACACACCAACCCGCGCTCCGCTCCTGCGGCCTCGCGCGACCCAAACTGGACGGAGACCCGGCATGAACCGCTCCTCTGCTCGACTCGTCGCCCTCTGCCTGCTCTTTGGCACTCCGGTGCCTGCCCTGTCTCAGCAGTGGGTCAAAAAGGGACCAGCGCCGGCCTTCGGCGAGTTCAACAGTCGCGTCGAGAATCAAGACGTCTCGGGTGCGATCGAAGTGGTCGTCCCCCATCCGACGAACTCCAACATCCTCTGGATCGGCTCCACCAACGGCGGCGTCTTCCGGACGAACAACGCCCGGTCCGCATCGCCAACCTGGGTCGCGCAGACGGACGGTTTCGACTCGCTCTCCATCGGTGCTCTCGACCTCGACCCGACCGACAGCAGCAGCAACACGCTCGTTGCGGGGATCGGGTTGATGAGCTCTTTCGGGAACATCGGCGGTCGACGCACCGGGCTGCTCCGCACCACCAACGGCGGCAGTTCCTGGAGTAGCTTGTCGAGCCTCGCCTCGGCGAACGTCTCCGGCATCGCCTCACGGGGCAGCACGATCGTCGCGACCGTCGACAGCAGCGACAGTGGGCTTGCCTGTAACACCGTGGGCCTTGCGCGCAGCACCAACGCCGGTGCCTCGTTCAGCTTCATCAGCAACACCACGGGCACCGGGCTTCCCTGCGGTCTGTCCCACGCGCTCGCCAGTGACCCGACCGACTCGTCACGGCTCTTCACGGCGATGACCCACGGCACCACCGTCGGTCTCTACCGCAGCACCAACACCGGCGCGACCTGGTCGAAGGTCAGCAGTTCCGCGATGGACAACCTCTTGGCATTGCAGCCCCCCGATCTCGAGATCGCCGTCGGACGCGCGGGCGGCTCCAACGCCAACGTCTTCGTTGCCATCTGCCGGTCGCAGACCAACCAGCAAGGGGTGACTCAACACTTCCTCGGCGGACTCTTCTACTCGGGCAACGCCGGCAACAGCTGGACCCAGCTCGACTTTCCCGGCTCGTTCGAGCAGGGTGTCGGGATCGGCATTCACCCGGGAGGCCAGTGCAACGTGCACCTTTCGCTCGCTGCCGACCCCAACAATCCGACCGTCGCCTACATCGGAGGCGACCGTCAGCCCGGACAGGACGAGAGCGGTTTTCAGGTCCCCCCCTTTCCGAACTCTCTGGGCGCCGTGGCGTACTCCGGCAGGCTCTACCGCGTCAACGCTGCGGCCAGCCCGAACACTCAAGCGACGCCCATCACCAACTGCCCGTCGGCGCTCTCCGGCTGCAGTGGCGCACGACGTACGGTGAACAACACGGGACCGCACGCCGACTCGCGTGCGATGGCCTTCGACGCGGGAGGGCAGCTCCTGCAAGGCGATGACGGCGGCATCTACCGGCACACCGACCCCAACGGAACGAACGGCGACTGGGTCTCGGTGATCGGTGATCTGACGAGCACCGAGCAGCACAGCCTGGCCTACGACCCCGTCGCCGAGGTCTTCCTTTCCGGCAATCAGGACAACGGAACGACTCTGCAGGACTCGTCCGCGACGGACGACTGGAGCGCGATCCAAGCTGGAGACGGCGGCGACGTGGTCATCGTCCCCAACGACCCGGTCTCCGGCCAGTCCACCCGCTACTTCAGCAGCCAGAGTCTCGGCGGCCTGCAGCGCGCCGTGTACGACTCGGGAAACAACCTGTTGAGCGCGGCCCAGCCCGCGCGCAACCCACTGGGTGGCTCACCGGCGCTGCAACCTCAGTTCTTGACGCCGCTTGCCGCCAACGCGGTCAATCCGGCCCGCCTGCTCGTCGGCGCCAACAACGGCATCTACGAGAGCTTCGATCGCCTGAACAACGTCACTCTGATCGCGAGCAACGTGAGGACGCAGAGCTTCAACAGCGGCGGCACGATGGCCTATGGTGCCCAGAACAACGCCGATGCGCTCTACGTCGCCGCTGACGATCGAGTCTATGTACGCACAGCTGCACCGCCCGCCAGCGTCGTGGCGAGTGATCCCAACACCTCGAGTACCAACCCCGTGCTCTCGGTCACGATCGATCCCAGCAACGGCTCCGCCGCCTTCGCCGTGGACCCGTTCAACGTCTACCGCACCACCAACGGCGGCTCCTCGTGGAGCAACGTCACCGGCAACCTGTTCAGCGCGAACAACGTCGGCATTCTGCGCAGCGTCCTCTACGTTCCAGGTTCTCCCGACCGACTCGCCGTGGGTACCGAACGCGGCGTCTTCACGGCCACCGAGACCTCGGGCTTCAGCACTTGGAACGAGCTCGGCTCGGGCCTGCCTCATGCCCTCGTCTTCACACTGATCCACGAGCCCTCCGACGACCTGCTCGCCGCCGGCACTCTGGGCAGAGGCACCTGGAGTCTGGATCTCTCGGGCGGCGCCGGCAGCTGCGCTCCGGACGACGCCTTCGAGCCCGACAACAGCTCCGGTCAGGCGAGCCTCATCGAGGATGGCGACACCCAGGCGCACAAGATCTGTCCCGCGGGCGACGAAGACTGGGTCACGTTCTCCTTCGCGGCCTCGTCGTCGGTGACACTCGAGACCTCTGGCAACAGCGGCGACACTCGACTCACCCTCTACGACTCCGGCCTCCAGCAGATCGACTTCGACGACGACGGCGGCACCGATCTCTTCTCTCGGATCGAACGCTCCTGCGGGAGCAATCCGTTGGCAGCCGGAACGTACTACGCCCGAGTCGACGAGTTCGGCAACGATGAGGAGATCGCCGGCTACGACCTCAGCTATTCACGCTCGAGCTGCGCAGGCGGCAGCTGCCCATCGCTGCTGACGTACAGCAATACGACGATCAGCTCGCCGACGTCGGAGACCGCCGAGAACTTCACCCTGGGCCCGAACCTGACGATTGACGCGCAGGGAGTCACCTTCACCGCCAGCGGCGCGATCCGCTTCGGCAACGGAGTCAGCATCTCCGGGACGTTTACGGCGAGGAACGATCCAAACGCCTGCTCTTCGTAGAAGCCGACCGAGCGCCGACGACTCCCCTGCCAACGCCTTCTCCACATCCGCGATCCGGCGCGGATCGGCGTTCGTCGCTCGCAGGGCCTCGGCGGCCTCCGCGAGAGTCCCGGGAGCCTCCGCGCGACCGAGCGCCAGCTGGCATTCGCCCAGTGTCGCCTGCGTAGCGCCGGTACCGATGTACGGCGCCGTAAAGACCTCGTTTGCAGCTCGACGCCGCGTTCGAGCGCAAGCGCATCAGCCTCACGCACGTCAGTGCCCTCTTCAACACTTCGGACGCTGAGACGAAGCCCGTGGAGCGGTGCCGCCCCTCCCTCGCGCCCGAGCCGGCGGGAGACGATGCCGAGATCTTGAGGGCGTCGAGTGTCTCGGCGTGTCGATCACCGAGGACGCTCCGCGTCCTTTCCGTGGTCGGCACGGCGACGGCCAGCGACTCCTTGAAGCGTTTCTGTTCCATCGTTTCTGTTCCATACAGAGCCAGCCGAGCGTTCCCTGGGCGGTGAGGACCTGCGGATCGTCCGACCCGAATCTCCCTCATCGGCCCGACGGGTCGACGGGTCGACGGGTCGACGGGTCGACGGGTGCGACGTTGACGAACGAGAAACGGAGCCGGACCCAGAGTCCGGCTCCATAGCTCCCCGTCTTGCTCGCTCGCGGCGAAACCGCCGGAGATCACTGGCAGAGCGGCTGGTCTGGCAGGCAGCAGCACTGCGGGAGAGTCACGAGCGGCTCTCTGGGCGTGACCCGGCCAGAGGTCACGTCGAGGACCAGGTACACGCTGAATCGATGGCTGTCCGCATGCGACTCACTGATTTGGAGACCGTCAGCGATCCACTGGGACTCCCGCGAATTCAGATCGAGGTCCGAAAAGACCGTCTGGATGGAGCGCTCTCGGCCTTCGGAGAACGACATGCGCAGAGCAACGGTCCCTGACTGCACCCCTAGATTCAGTTGCTCCCAGTGAGCGCCTCGAGCCAACTCGACGAGTGGCATATGACCTCGACCGTTGTCGACGTGAATCGGATGACGCACCAGGAGATGCCTTTGCCCGGCCCGTTCCGCGAGCATTGACCCCACTCCCCCGAATCGCGGAGCCACCGCCGCAGCGTCGGAAGAAGCTCGCACGGGGGTACCGGTTCCCTCCAGGACAAGCCATTCATCGGTGATGAAGGGACCCTCAGAATCTTGAACCGTCCTGTAGAGGCGCTGCGGGCTGGTCGTCAGCACCTCAGCACTGGCTTGCGGGGTGCCCAGATCAATTCTTGTGGTCGCCGCCGTCGCTCCGATCAGGCAGCCGGGGGCACCCGGACTCGGAAAGTCTGGCCTCGGCGGGACCCTGCGCCTGCAGGAAAGCCATCTCGGCGGCTGCGTGATCTCTGAGACGATTCCGTCGGCTAGGTTGGGACCAGCTTCGGTGTAAGCCTGCCAGCTTCCGGCGATCCGCGAGGCGCACTGAGCGTTCGTCGACTGAAAGTTGACTCCGCAATCCAGGTACTTCACGGAGTGTCGGTTCCATCCGCTCCTCGTGCACGACAACTCGTGGCTGAAGAACGGGAAACGAACCGGCCTCTTTCCATTCTTGAAGAGCATTCCTTCGAGGGCCCAGGGCAATGGCAACTCGAAGGCTGGGACCTTGGTAATCGCGGCCGCGTGCCAGCCCGATACGAGGTAGAAGCTCCGTTCCGGCAGGGACGAGGATCGTAGCTCCGCGGTCAATCTGTAAGAGGTCGCCTCAGCGCCGACGGCAGTGAAGAAGAACAAGAGACATGCAGCAGTCTTCAGATATCTCTTCATCAGTGATTCCTTTCTCTGTCCACGACGCGCTCGAGCGTCGGTTGCCAAGGCAGCCGCCCCAGCGAACGCCGCACGCCGCGTTCGAACCCCAGGCACATCTCGTCCACCGCCATCAGATCCGGCTCTTCCTCGCTCCACGCGAGCGCCGTCGCAAGACCCTGGTCCTTTTCGATCGCCGCGACGAGACCGGCGACGTCGGCGCCCTGCTCGTCCAGCAGCTGCAGCCAGTGCCCCACCTGTTCACCGACCCAGGTGTCGCGGGCGACCTCCCATTCCTGCTCGAACTGCCTGTCAATCTGCCCGAGCTCTTCAGAGGTCATCTTGGACTTGGAATAGACCTTGCGATTGTCCCTCGTCGCCTTCGCCAGATCGGAGGGGTCGAAGCGCCGATCGAACTCTCCGGAGAAGTTCAGCGCATCGAGGATCCGTTCACTGTTGGCGACGTGCGGAGGAACGCCGTACTCAATGAGCCGAAGGCTGACGTCTTGTGGGCCGCGACTGGACGCTGGGGTCAGCCATCGCGAGTACCCTTGAACGACGATCGCAACTCGCTCACAGGCGCGCGCCTCCATGGTCACGCTCGAGTCTCCCTTTCGGCTGAGCATCGCTTTCGTCGCCGGTTGCGCAACCGCACCTCCACTCGAACAAAGCAACATCGCAAAGATAAGAAGCACAGCTCTCATTCCCTCTCCCTTCTCGTCCTTCAGTTCATGACGACGCATGCAGTCGCGCTCCAGTTCCAAAAAAGGTAGCTCGAGCGCTTTGGCGCTCCCAGATCCTCTGAACCACGTGCAGCCTGTGTCGTCGGTGCCAGGTAGATGCCGCAGGTAGACGTCGCGTGACAACGATCTCGAGTTTTCTGACCGGGTCATTGACAGCCGTCGATTTTCGAGACGGCGATGTCTTGCGAGTTCCTTGACAGCACCGAGGGATCTCCAAGCTAGACTCGCTCCGAATGCCACGACAACTTGCCTTCGCCCTCTTTCTGACGTTCTCAACAACGTCACTCTGCCCATCGCTCGCCGTCGCGCAGGACGCCGGCCTGCCCGAGCATCCTCGCGTCCGAGAAGCTCCGCTTCCCGCTTGGGCTGGAGAGCTCGATCTCCCGTCGATCCTTCTGGAGCCGCGCAAAGAAGGCGAGGCGACGACACAGATCTACGGCGAGACCCAGTACTACGTGCCTCGGGAGGGGCCGCCTTCGAGGCTCGTTCAGGAGCTCTACCGCGTCGAGAAGCAGACGGGGACGGAGGAGCTCTCCACCTGGAGTCTGGTTTTCAACCCGAGCTACGAAAGGCTCTCGGTGCATCACGTCGCCGTGCTGCGCAAAGGCGACTGGCAAGACCGGATCGCGCCGAGCCGCTGGTCGATTGCGCATCGAGAGCAACGGCTCGAGAGCCGCATCTACGATGAGCGTCTCTCGCTCGTTCTGATCCTCGACGATTTGCGCATCGGCGACATCCTGCGCGTCTCGTACAGCGTCGAAGGGAAGAGCGCCCTTCTCGGTGACGACTACGTCGGCTCGACCTCGTTCGTGCTGAGTCAGATGACGCGCCGGCGCATCGTTCGAATCCAGAGCCAGAAGGAGATCGACTACCGGCTTCTCGGTGGCGCGCCGGAACCGACGTCGGACCAGATGACGCGGGGCTGGCGAGAGATCCTCTGGCGCATCGACGACCTCGAGACCGTCGATACGGAGGGGGCCATTCCCCCGCACTACTCCGAGAGCGCCTGGGTCCAGTACTCGACCTTCGACAACTGGAAGGACATCGTCGACTGGGGCCGCGGCCTCTTCGGTGTGCCCGACGAGCCGCTCTCCGAGCTCGACGCCGTAGCTCGCCGCCTGGCGGACAAGTCGACCGCCGAGAAGGTCATCGGCGCGCGCAACTGGGTCCAGCGAGAGATCCGCTACTTTGCTGTCTCGGTGGGCCAGCACTCGCACCGACCACATCCGCCGAGCGAGACGCTGGAGCGGCGCTACGGCGACTGCAAAGACAAGACGGTCCTGCTACTCGCCCTCCTGAAACGTCTAGGTCTCGAGGCCTGGCCCGTCCTCGTCGACACGGACTGGGGCAGGGGCGTGCGCCAGTTCCTGCCGTCGCCGTACTCCTTCAACCACGTGATCGTCGCCGTGCGAGCTGATGGCAGGGACTGGTGGATCGACCCGACGGTGAGTCATCAGGGAGGAGCCGAGCTCGAGCAGCTCGTCGTGCCGAGCTACGGCGCCGGACTGCCGCTCGTCGACGGAGCACAGGGTCTGGTCGATCCGCCGGCCCATCAGGCTTCGCTGAACCGCAAGGAGACCTTCTTCCACTACCGCCTGGAGGAAGACCTCAAGGGCTACGAGGTGGACATCAAGACGTCGTTTCTCGGCCGTCAGGCCGAGTCCGTCCGCTACGACCTCGACGTCTCGTCCCGAGAGGAGCTTCAGGAGACCTACCTCGACTTCTACAGCGAAGACGACCTCGAGATCGGAGTTTGGAAGCCGCTCTTCGTCTCCGACGAACGCAAGGCCAACCGGGTCGACATCGAGGAGTACTACAAGGCACGGCGCGAAGGGGACATCAACGGCTGGAGCTTTTTCACACTGCCCCTCGAGATGCGAAACCTGCTGCCCTACCCGACTGAGGATCGGCGAGCCCCGCTGGCACTTCCCTACCCGATGGAACGAGAAGAGGTCATTTCGCTCTCCACGGGAAAGCGAGAACTCTGGGAGCCGGTGAGCGAGCAGATCGATAACCCCTGGTTCCACTTCCAGGTGAGCTCGGCGGTCGACGATACGCTGAACTCCTTCCTCCTCACCTACACGCTGACGTTGAAGGCTGACGAAGTTGCGGCCGAGGATCTCGAGAGCTACCGGAGAGACGTCGAGTCCTTCAACGACTCCTTTGGCTACGCCATGGGAGGCTACGTCGAGGAGCCGGAGCTGCTCGAAACGGGCGTGCCCGCGATCGGCGTCGGTCTGCTGGCGGGAGCCGTCGGGGCTCTGGCCCTGTTGATCTTCCTGTGGCGCCTGAAGATCGGCGAGCGCGGCGCCCTGACCTACTTGACGCGCCCAACGACGCGGCCGCTGGGCGAGGGCTGGCACGGAGGGCTTCTCTTCCGTAGCGCCAAAGGACGCATCCTGGCAGCGTCGATCGCGCTCGCGGCGATCGCCCTCTGCGGGCCCTTCATCCTCTTCTTCTACGGCCTGAACTTCTTGGCCGTGGGCGGGCTCTTGCCTGCGACGGCGAGGGGGGTGACCGAGGTCTCCTTCGGCTTGGTTTACCTCTTCTACCTGCTACTGAGCCTGCTCGCGGCCCCGCTCTTCTTGAGGGCGCAGCGTGCTCTGCTGAGGAACCTCAAGGCCCTGGGTGTCGACAAGCTCGAGTACGACGTCGGCTGGTCAACGTGGAGCTGGTTCATCCCTCTCGTCAGCCTCTTCATCGCTCCGGCCAGCTTCGGCCAGATCGCCGAAGGGGCTGGCAAGCCCCCCGAGCGCGCACCTCTGCGGAGACTCATCCGCTGCTGGTGGGGCCTCTGGGTCCTGGGCCAGCTCGTCCTGGCGATCAACGGTCTCGTGGAAGACGCTGGTCCCACGATCCGCGGCCTCGGCGCCGGGGCCTTCACCCTCGGCAATGTCTTGATGAGCCTCGCCGCGATCTGCGCCATCCTGGTGCTCCGAACCCTCTCGGAGTCCGTTGCGCAGGCCACCTATGCGGCTGCCGCGGCCGAAGCGAGAGGCGAAGCGAGTGCAGAGAACCCCAACGCGCTGGGAGAGATGCTCTATCCGAGTGCGCCACCGGTGGTCGATTCGACGCCTGCACCGCCGCCCTTGCCACCGCCGCTGCCGGGCTAGCCTCTCTTTCGTTGCATGGGTCCGGAGCGCCCGGATTTCGGCGCGCAACGGTCGGGGCCTTCATCGAGCGCGCCGTATGCCAGACAGCTCCCGAAGCTGCTGGCGCGGCACCCGGCGTCCGAGGAGGAGGCGCAATCGAACGCCTGGAATCTCTTTGAAAAAAGATGCGACGCTTCGGCTCGCTCGAGCATCTAGTAGGTCAGAAGCCCAGGAAAGCGGCCGCAAACTCTCTCGGCAACCGACGTATGAACCTCCCTCCGACAACGCATCGTGACAACCTCTGACACCGTGGTCTTGAACTGGCCATCCAGCGAGCCCGGCGTTCTCGAGCGCGCCCAGCGAGGCGACTTGACCGCCTTGGAAGCGCTCTACCGGACGTTCGAGCGACGCATCTACGGCCTCGCCCTCCGGATCCTCGGACGGCCCGAAGACGCCGAAGAAGTCCTCCAGGAGACCTTCCTCGAGGTGGCGCGCAGCCTGCCGCGCTACCGTGGCGACGGACCGCTCTGGGGCTGGATCCGCAAGATCGCGGCGAACAAGGCACTCATGCACGTGCGCCGCGAGAGCCTGCGCGAGACCGATCCCCTGCCCCTCGAGCTCGTGGGCCGGGACGCGGGCCGCAGCGACCGGCTCGATCTCGAGGGCGCGCTGGCCAAGCTCGAGCCCAAGGCGCGGGCCGTGGTCTGGCTGCACGACGTCGAGGGCATGACCCATCGCGAGATCGCCGAGCTCACCGGCCGCTCCGAGAGTTTCTCCAAATCCCAGCTGTCGCGGGCGCACGCGCGCCTGCGCCGTCTCCTCCAGCCCGAACCGACACGCCACACGGCGTCCCCGGGAGGCCTCGACTCATGAGTCAGCACGTCAGCCTCGAAGATCTGCTCGCACTGCGCGACGGGCGCGACCCGTCGCGTCCGGACGCCGCCGAACAGTTGGAGAGCTGCTCCAGTTCTCAGGCCGAGCTCGAACGTCTCGTCGAGCTGCAACGCTCGATGAGCGAACTCGAGGCGCCGGCTCCGCCGCGCGACCTCTGGCCAGAGGTGCGGCAGCAGATCGAGCGTCAGCAGCGTTCGCGACGCATGACGCAGTTCCTCGCGGCGGCCGCAGGTCTCCTCGCGATCGCTCTGCTCGCCGGAATCGGCCCGCGTTGGAACCGCGCACCTTCGCCGAGCGTGGAGACCGACGTCGCGACGACGCTGATCGACCTCCAGGAGCAGTCGCAGCATCTGGATGCCGCGATGAGCTCTCTGGGGCTCGAGCAGCGGGCCCTCAACGGCTGGCAGGCGGAGACGATCGTCGCCCTCGAAGACCAGCTGGCCTCCGTCGACCAGCAGCTCAGTTCGGGAACGCACCGCAACGAAGAGGAGCTCGAACTCTGGCAGGAACGGCTCTTCCTGCAGGACGCGCTCTTCCGCGTGCACATCGACTCCGACGGCGTACAGAACCTCTGAGCCTGGCACTGAACCCTCCGATCCGAACCCTCCCAACGAACTTCCCGACAACACCCCGAGGAGCACACCATGAGAACTCTCGATCGCTCTTTCCGACGCAATGCCGCAACCTGCGCAAGCCTGGCCTTCGCGCTCCTGCTTCCCCCAGGCCTTGCGGCCAGCGAGACCGCAGCTCTCGAGACCGTCGTGAGGACCGTGCAGGAGCCCGAGTCGGAGATGGAGAAGAAGCTGGCGGATGCGCAGCGCGAGCTCGCCGCGCTGCGAGCACTGGTGGCCAATAAGGAAGCGCAGAGCAGGCTCGAGTCGCTCTACGACCGAAGCGCCCTGCGCACGCCCGGCCTCTCGCGCCCCCGACTCGGCGTCACCATCGACACGAGCGAAGAGAAGGGCGCTCGCATCCTCGACGTGTCGCGCAGCGGACCGGCTTACAAGGCGGGAATCCGTTCCAACGATCTCGTCACCGACGTCAACGGTGAGTCCCTCCTCGGGCACCGGGAGTCACCCGGCAGCCGTCTGATTCGACTCGTGCGCGAAGCCGGCGAGGAGCCGCTCGAACTGCGCTTCCAGCGCGGCAAGGAGACCGAGGAGGTCACCGTGACGCCGGGTCGGTTCAACTTCTTCTATCCGCAAGCGCCGCGCGCACCGCGTGCCTTGGAAGCACCCGTGGCGCCCGTCGCTCCCCGCCTGACGTCGGGCCGCGGTCTGACGTTGTGGGGTCGCTGGTCCGACATGGAGCTCGTGCCGATGAACGAGGGCCTCTCGCCTTACTTCGGCGTCGAGAGCGGGCTGCTCGTCATCTCGCCGCCGAGCGACAACGAGCTGCTCGGCCTCGCGGCGGGCGACGTCGTGCTCAGCGTCGGTGACCGCGAGCCGCGCAACGCGCCGCACCTGCTCCGCATCCTGCGCAGCTATGAGGCCGGCGAGACCGTGACGGTGAACATCATGCGGCAGAAGCGGCGCGAGAAGCTGACCTTCGAGCTCCCCGAGCGCGTCGGTTCCATCTTCGAGGCCACCTCGTTCTTCGAACCGACGCCGAGCGCCGCGCCGCGAGCGCTGGCCTTGCCGAAGCCTGCCGCGGCGCCGGCTCCGGACGGTTTCTGAGGCGGACAGACGCGGGCCCCGGTGTCGAGCCGGGGCTCCAGAGCTGCGCTCGAGTCGAACTCCGTCGGCGCCCCGCGAACGACTTCCGAGGGGCGCCACTGGGTCTTGAGGCTCGACCCGTCTGGGTCTTCGAGTGCGCCGGGACGCGGACTCTGCTCCGATCGCCGGCTGAATCTCTCGAGAAGACCAGGAGGCGCGAGCGACAGCAGACAGCCGTCACCCGGCTCAGGGAACCTCGCTCGACCACGCACTCAGGTCGCCGCTCTCGAACCCGTCTCGCAGCAGCTCCGGAACGCCCAAGCCGTCGCCTTGCGCGTCGAGCTGAAGCAGGTACTGAATCAGGTCGCTCCGATCGCCACTGCTCAGCGAGAGAGCGGCGCGGTGAGCGCTCGCGGCCGCAAGATCCTCGGCAGTCGACACGACGATCTCGTCCGCCGAGAAGTTGCTGCCGGTGGGGCTGCGGACCCGCACCGTGTTGCTGCTGCCAGCGTTGAGGTCGACGCCTTCGACGCGCACGCGATCCCAGTTGACGTGCCGCCACTGCGGAACGTTGCCCGGCTCGGGGGCGACCACCGCATGAGCAATGCCGTTGACGACGATGTCGATCGGTGTCGCTCCGTAGCCAGACGAGTAGCGCAGCTCGACCGCCCCCTGCCCACCGCTGCCGCCATCGACGCCGGACAGCGTCACGGTGGCACCGGCCGAGCCCAGGTCGACGAAGGCGAGGCCTCGAGGCGTGCTGTCGTTGTTCAGGTCGACGTACTGACCGGACGGACTCGCGCCGTTGCTGAGGCTGCCGTTCTCGAGCTGAAGATTGACGCCGCCGGTCATGCGAAAGACGTCTTCGAGCGACTTGGCGGAACCGTCGTGGAGGTAGGGCGCGCCGTTCCAGACGCCGAGCAGAGACGGCGTATCGATGCCCGACAGAGACTGGCCGAGCCGTGAACCCGAGCTGCTGCGCAGCGTGCCGACGTCGTGCAGCGTCGCGGTGCCGAGGGTGCTGTCGGTGAGCTCGGAGCCGCCGTGGCAGGAGTTGCAGCCGAGGGCGGCAAACGAGGCCGCGCCACGGGATGCGCTGACCGTGAGCGTGCCGTCGCCGTTGCGGTAAGGGCTCCGCGGAACGCTCTGATGGCCGAGCGACGTGACGTACGCCGCGAGCGCATCGAGATCCGGCGACAGCCCGGCCTTCGGCGTGCCGAGCGGGTTCTCGGTCGCGGCGAAGTCACTGTTCGAAAGGAAGCCCTGCCCGCCGAAGGGGCCGCGGATGTCGTTCTCGAAGTCGTGGATCTCGTCGAAGTTGGCGCTCCAGTGCACGTTGCCCTGCAAAGTGCCGCCGCGGCCGCGGAGCGTCGTCGTGTTGCGCAGTCCCTCGCCGCGCGAGGTGAAGTCCCAGACGCGGCCGTCGTGCGCACCGTCGAGATGGCAGGTCGCACAGCTGAGGTAGCCCTCGGCGCTCATGCGCGGATCGCCAGCGTCGTAGAAGAGCTGCTTTCCCCGCAGGACCTGCGCCGACAGTCTCTCGTTGCCGACGGTCGTCACTACCTCGGTCGGCACGGTGCTGGCGCCGTTCTGCAACAGGCCGCTGAGATCGGCGATCGAAACGCTGCGGCTCAGGAAGTTCTTGACGAAGAGGCTCTCCGAGGAGGCGTCGGCGCACAGCCCCTGCGGCGCGCGCTCGACCGCGATGCGGGTCACCAGGCCACCGAGCGTCGTTGCCGGGTCGAGGAGCGCGTCGAGGACGAGCACCTCACCGTTGCCCTGCAGCGCGACGAAGGCATAGTCGCCGAGAGGTGAGAAGGCGACGGCCGAGCTGGAAGCGCTGTTGTCGACGTCGTGAGCGCGAACGACGTCGCCGCTCTGCAGGTCGATCAGCACCAGCAGATTGCGCACGGTGTTGTCCTGATCGATGTCTTCGCCGTTCAGCGTACCGCCGTCGACGTTGGCCTTCTTGGCGGCGACCCAGGCGAAGTCGCCGTAGGGGTCGATGGAGACCGCTGCCAGCTCGTTGGCCACCCCGCGACCGTCCGCGGTCGTGTCGCGATGCTGATCGCCACCGAACTTGGGGATGTCGAGCGTGCGAACGAGGGAGAGCGAGGAAGCATTGAGCTCCCAAACCTCGCCGCGGAACTCCGGCGACAGAAAGCGCGTCACCAGGAGTCGGCTGCCGTCGCCGGTGATCGCCAGGGCTCGCGGCGTCGGGCCGAGGAAGGTCCGTCCGGTCTCCGTGCGCGACGAGCGGTCGAGACGAAGAACCTCACCGCGACTCTCGAGCGCGACGTAGGCCGTCTGGCCGTTCGGCGAGAAGACGAGGCCCTGCGGCCCACTGCCGTAGCCGAGTTGCAGGCGCACCAGTTCGCCGCCGCTCGCTTCGTCGAGCACGGCGATCTCGTCCTCGTCGAAGCAGCTCACCCAGACTTCACCCCCGGCGACGGCGACACTTCGCGGGTCCTTGCAGACGGGCACCTCGAGCAGGACGTTGCCGGTGTCAGCGTGGAGCGCGGTCACCGTGTCGTTGTCCGGATTCACCGTCCACACACGTCGGGTGGCGCCCTGGCAGGCGATCGGGCTGCTGCTGCTCGGCAGGTGGGCCGGGAGCGCTTCGGCGACGGTCACCGTGACCGACGTCGAGGCGATCGACCCGGAGGCGTCGCGCACCTGACCGGTGGCGCGAAAGTGCCCGGCCGTCGCGTAGTTCGCAACACCGGTCGAAGACGACGACCAGGCGGTCTTTGCCGAGCCGGCGCCGAAGTCGAAACGGTACTGGAGGGAGCCTCCTTCCGGGTCGGTCGCCGACAGGCTCAACGTCACGTTGCCGCCGGGCTCGGCCGGATAGTCCGAAACGTCGAGCGACTCGATGCTCGGTGCCTGATTGCCACCAACGCTCGCCCCGGTCGAGAAGGTGAAGCTGTAGCCCACCATGCCGTTCCCCGCCGCGTCTTTGATGCCGCCGGCCGTCACCACCACCTCGTAGGTGGTGTTCTGCTGCAGATCGCTGTCGGGCGTGAACGTCAGGACGTCGTTGAAGGAGTAGGTCAGCTGGCCGGCGATGGCCGAGCCACCCAGAGGCCGCACCAGAAACGTATCGCCGTTGACGATCGTCGGCGTCTCGAGCGTTTCGTGGATCAGAAGGCTGATCGGCGCGCCGACCGGGTAGCCCGTTCGGCCGGACTGCGGAATGTGAAAGCCCACCGACGGACCGCGGGTGTCCGGGGCGGCCTGGTGCGCCCACACGGCCATGCCCTGGTTCGCGCCGATGCCGCCGGTGACCAGGAGGTTCCCCAGCGGCAGCAGGAACTGACTCGTGTCGACACTGACTCCGGCGTAGGGTCCGTCGTCGAAACGCAGCACCGACTGGAAGGTGCGCATGTCGACCTTGTGGCTGCCCATGAACGCGAACTCGTCCTGGAACTGGATGTACATCGACGCGTCGCCGGGCAGCGGCGTGTCGGCAAGGAAGCGCAGATCGGAGGGATCGGTCGCGTCGACGACGCGCATGCCGTTGCCGCCCGTGCGGTAGGGGAAGACGATGTAGAGCTTGCCGTCGCCGCCCCAGAGCTCCGGCCAGTAGCCGCCGGCGCCGCCGGCCGAAAGTACGTCGAGAAGGATGGGGTTCGAAGGATCGGAGACGTCGTAGGTCGCCACACCCGTGCGGCTCTGATCGGAGGCGAAGATCAGCAGATCGCCCAGCAGGAAAGGGTGCCCGATGACGCCCGTCAGGCCCAGGTGATCCCAGTTGGCGAACTCGTTCCAGTTCCTCGAGATCGTGGCGTTGCCCGAAACGTCGCCGTAGCTCCAGTAGGTGTCGCCCACGAACCAGGGCTGGAAGAGGCAGCCGCGGGTGCCCGCGCAGAGCAGATCGGGGAACGCCGTCCGCGTCGTGCTCGTCGGACTGTCGTAGCGGAAGGACCAGGGCGACTCCGGCGGCCAGTTGGAGCCGAGCACCAGATAGTCGCCGCTCTTGAAGTAACCGTGCGCGTTGATCGGTTGAGGAGTCACGCCGTGCGTGCCGAGGAGAACGGGGTCGTTGCTGCCCGGCGGACCGGCCACGTCGAGGAGGTCCCACGTGCGCACGAGGAAGTCGGAGCCACTCTGGCTCGACGGCTGCTCGGGCACCGTGTAGAGGATGCCGTTGTGGCAGGCCAGGATCGCGGTCCGCCCCTGTCCGGGCGCCATCAGCTCACTGAGCAAGGCTCCGGGCGTCTGCTGCACGTTCGGGATTCCCGTACGCACCGTCGGCGGGGCTGCCTGCGAAAGAGAGGCACCAAGGAAACAGAGGAAGACGGAGCATCGAAAGAGTCTCTCTTTCATAGATGAACATCTATATCTCACCGCACGCTCGACCTCAAGCAACGGCCGAGTGTTCTCGGAGCGAGGGGAGCGTGGTGCCCCTGCTTCCAGGGGAGCTCAGCCACCTCTCGGGGCTCAGCGACGACCGTGCGACAGCGCTCGGCGCACGGCATCGAAGCCGTACTTCGCGCGAATGCGATCGACCGACTCGTTGACGCAGCGATCTTCGTCGAAGAGGTCGAGCTGCTGTTTCGCAGGCTCCAGCTTGGAGAGCGCGACGCCGAGGAGACGAACACGCCTTCGCCCGGTGCGGTGCTGCCGAAAGAGAGCGCGAACGACCGGATAGACCTCGAGTTCGGAACTGGTCGGCGCGAGGGTTCGCGCTCGCGACAGCGTCTCGAAGTCGGAGTAGCGCAACTTGACGGTCACCGTGCGAGCGAGCACGCCGCGCTTGCGCGCTCGCCAACAGACGCGCTCCGCCAGAGAGCAGAGCTGGGACTCGAGGACACGGGGGTTCGAGACATCTTCCCGGAAGGTTCGCTCGTTGGAGATGCTGCCGACGACGTCGCCCGGACGATCGTGCTCGCGGAAGGCCGGTCGGTCTTTCTGCAGATCGTGAGAGCCGATGCCGCGAGCACCCTCGAGCACCGAATCGGTCCAGGCGCCGAAGACGCGGCTCATGCGGCGGGGCTCCTGCTCGGCGAGCTGCCCGAGCGTCTCGATGCCGCGCTCGTGAAGGCGGCGTTCTGCCACCGGACCGATCCCCGGGAGCTTGCGCACGGGCAGCGGCTCCAGCAGCTGCCGCTCGTCACCGGCCGGTACGAGCATGACTCCGGCGGGCTTGGCGAGACCGCAGGCGATCTTGGCGACACGCTTGCTCGTCGCGATCCCGGCGCTCGACGGCAGGCCGAGCTCGCTGCGAATCCGCATCGTCAGCTCGCGCACGACACGCTCGATCGTCTCGTCCGGAGACGCGTCGAACGACTCGCGGTAGAGCGCTTCGCAGCCCGAGTAGTCGAGATACATCTCGTCGATGCTCGCCACCTGCAGCACGGGCGTCGTGTCCGCCGCCAGGTCGCGCACCTTCTGGGCGTAGTCCGAGTACACCCCCGACGTGGCCGGCATGAAGACCGCCTTCGGTGCGAGCTCAGCGGCCTTGGTCAACGACATGCCAGAACGGACGCCGAAGTCACGCGCCTCGTAGCTGCAAGCCGTGACGACACCGCGCTGGCCCTTCCTGCCGCCGACGATGACCGCCTCGCCGACGAGCGACGGATCGAGCAGCCGCTCCACCGACACGAAGAACGTGTCGAGATCGAGGCAGCAGATACGCGGAGCGGCGGTCGTCATGGCGAACGATATTACGCCATTGTTACGCCTCCATGCGACGACGATCCTCAGCGCCCCGGGTGTTGACGTGCTCGCCAGCCCTCGCTCGCGGGGATCGGCCTCGAAGCCAGCTCCATCGTCACCTCTGCAACAGCGCCGAAAGCGATTCGTAAACAGACTCATCCCCTTAGCCTGATCGCGGAGGTCTCCGATGTCCTGGTTCCAAGAAGTGCGACTCGCGGCGCGCAACCTTCGCCGCACTCCCGGCTTCACGCTCACGGCGATCGCCACGCTCGCTCTCGGGATCGCTGCGAGCACCGCCATGTTCAGTTTCTTCTCCGGAGTGCTGCTGTCGCCGCTGCCCTGGAAGGACTCCGGAAACCTGGTGGCCATGGCCAAGGCCAACCCGCGGCTCGGCTTCTCCGGTATGTGGTTTGCCAGCGGCGAGCTGGAGCGACTGCGCGCGAGGAGCACCGAGCTCGCTCTGATCAGCGGCTTCGGCCAGCGGCCGATGGACCTGCGAACGAGCGGCGGCACGCGGCGACTCACCGCCGCGGAGGCCCTTCCCGGCCTGCTCGATCTCGTCGGTCGCCAGCCGACGCAGGGTCGCGGCTTCGACGAGGACGACTTCGACCCTTCCGCTGCTCCCGTCGTGCTCCTGAGTCATGAGCTCTGGTCGAGCGAGCTCGGTGCCGACCCGAATGTCGTCGGCGACACGCTGCGCTTCGGCGAAGGCGAGCTCGAGGTCATCGGCGTGCTGCCGGAGGGGGAACCGCTGCCCCTGCTCGACGCAGACCTGCTCGTGCCGGCGCAGTGGAACGAAACCGATCTCTCGAGTCGCACCAGCGGCAAGTGGGCGGGAGGGCTGGCTCGGCTGCGCGAAGGGGCCACCTTGGAGTCCGCGAGGGCCGAGATGGCGACGCTCCTCAGCGAGCTCGAAGCCGAGGAGCGAACCGGCATGGACGGCTGGACGCCAGACATAGCTCTCTTGCCGAGCCGGGTCGTCGGCGACGTCGAACGCCCGCTGCAGACGCTGCTCGGCGCGGTCCTCGTCGTCCTCCTGATCGCCTGCGTCAACGTCGCACACCTGCTCCTCGTGCGCGGCCACGCGCGCCTGCGCGAGCTCGCCGTGCGCCGCGCCCTCGGCGCTTCGAGGTCGCGCATCGTGCGACAGCTGTTCACCGAGAACTTCCTCCTGGCGACGACCGCCGGAGCGCTCGGCATCGGGCTCGCGGCGGTCCTCCAGAGAGTGCTCCTGCACTGGGCGCCCTCCAGCCTGCCGCGGCTCGAAGACGTCGGTCTCGACGGTCGGGTCCTCGGCTTCGCCGTGGCGGCGACCGTGGCGAGCGCGGTTGCCTTCGGGCTGGTGCCCGCTCTCGCTTCGGCGCGCGGCCGTCTGAGCCGACGTCAGAGCGTCGCGGGAGCGCCGCAGGACACGCGCCTGAGGGAGCTGCTGACGGTGGCTCAGGTGGCGCTTGCCACGGTGCTGCTGATTGCCGCGGGTCTGCTGACTCGCAACCTGGTGCACCTGGTGACCTTCGATCCGGGCTTCGCTCCGGACGGAGCACTGCGCATGACGGTGCAGGTCCCCGATTCGGACTATCAGAGCGTCGAGGAGCAGAAGCGACTGCTGGGCGACGTCGTCGACGCCGTCGAAGCGCTGCCGTCCGTACGCAGCGCCGGAGCCACCTCGTGGACGCCGCTGAGCGGCGGCTGGTCGCGTACCGGCATCACGCTCGACGAAGGCGCCGCCGTCGCGGACGACGCCGACCTGTTCGCGTACTCGTGGCGCGTCACGCCGCGCTACTTCGAGGCGATGGGCATCCCGCTGCTCGAGGGAGACGGTTTTCCCAAGGGCGCCGGCGAGGAGAGTCTCGCGATCGTCAGTCGCCAGATGGCCGAGCGCTTCTGGCCGGGGGATCGGGCCGTCGGTCGCCGCTTTCGCATCGGCAGCGACGAAGAGCCCTGGACGCGCGTGATCGGAGTCGCAGGCGACGTCTCCTCGACCGAGCTCGGCGCAACGGCCGCCGTCGGCTACTACGTCCCCTACGACGCCGCGCAGCACCCGCTGATGGCCTTCGAGCTCATCGCGCGCACGCAGGGACGTCCCGAAGCGGCCTACGCCGACGTGCGCCAGACGGTGCGCGCGGTGGACGAGATTCTGCCGATCGGCACGCCGAGCGGCCTCGAGTCGCTGATCGCGCGGCAGTTGGCGACGCCGCGCTTTCATCTGACGATCCTCGGACTCCTTTCGGGCCTGGCCCTGCTGCTCGCCGTGCTCGGCATCTACGCCGTCGTGTCGTTCGGCGCCGCACAGCGAACGAGCGAGATCGGTCTGCGTCTCGCGCTCGGCGCGCAGGCTCGCGACATCGTGCGGCTGCTGGGCCGCAGGGGCCTGGTGCTCGTCGCCGTCGGGCTGGGGATCGGTGGCGTGCTGTCCTTAGCGCTCGCCCGCTTCGTCGGCACCCTGCTGAGCGGCGTCGAAGCGACCGACCCGGTGGCGTACGTGTTGACGCTGTCGCTGCTCGGAATCACGGGCGCACTTGCCGCGCTGAGTCCGGCAAGGCGCGCAAGCCGGACAGATCCAGTGGAGGCGCTGCGGCGAGAGTAGGGGTGGAGCGCGCCGGACGCAGAGAGGGCGAGCTGCCGGGCTGAGGTTCAACGCCATGGGTGGCTGAGGCACGGACTGCCCGGAGATCGCCGCGTCGAGACGCGACGAGGCACGCTGCGCGGCCTCGCGCGTCTGCTCCTCGCGATGACGCGATTGGGGACAGCCTCCACTCTGGACAGCCAGGGGAACGACTCGTCATTGGCAGGTATCGAAGGCTTGGCAACCACCACCCCGAGCACGCCAGGCAAGCGACGCGGCGAAGCCGCATGGAGCGCGCAGACCAGCGCCCGCTGGTCGGAGCATCGACCAGGGCGAGCGCAGCCGTGGTACCCACCACGGCGAGCACGTCAGTCGTTGAAGACGAACATCCCGTAGCCGCCCGGATCCTGGAGGATGACGTTGTCGACCAGGCCCTCCTCGTTGAAGACGGTGATCTCCTCTGCCAGGGGCACGCCGGTCTCCCGGAGGATCGCGATGATCTCGGGATTGCGCCCGCTGTTGAAGAACGTCAGCGACGGGTTGAAGAAGAGGTGGGGACAGTTGCCGGGGGCCATCCAGGTGACGATGAAGTCCTCGTCGTTCTTGCAGGAGACCCAGGCGGCGCTGAGGTCTTCGGGAACGGCGAAGCCGACGGCCTCCCAAATGCGCGCTGAGCGTTTCATGTCGGCCGTCTCGAGACTCAGGCCCGCGAAAGTGCCGGGCACACACGGCTCCTCGTTCGCGATGCGCGGCGGCAGATCGCCGGGGCCGCCCTCCTCGCTGAGGTAGATCCAGACGCCGGACGGATCGACGACGATGGCGGCGTCGTCCCCCTCGTGCACGGGCGTGATCTCGCGCAGCCGGGCGATCTCGTCCTGCCAGCTCGGCTGGATCAGCCGGACGCCGGCCCGAGCCGAGCGGCGAGCGTCGATCTCCACCTCCATCTGCGCGTCGTTCAAGAGGCATCGCTCGTCGCCGCCCTGCGAGCGGAAGCCCAGCGCCTGCCAGTAGTCGACGCTGCGCCCCAAGTTCGGAGTCGGAGTGTGGATCACCGTTCGCATCGCAGTCCCTCCCGAATTACGTCGAAGCCCGCCTCCGACGGCCCGACTCTGCCACGACACGGAAGCGACGGTGGATTCCGTGCTGCGTATCGCGCCTCCTCAGCTTTCGGCCGCCGCTTCGCCGTTCGGCTTCCAGAGAGTGCCGAGCACCAGCAGGACGACACCGCGCACGCCGTCGAGCACGAGGACCTCGAGAGAGCCGCCCAGCGCCCAGGCGCAGAGTGCAACGATGAGGAGCGTGACGGCAGCCAGTCGCCCGAGCGTCCGGCCGGCTACGAGTCCTCGATAGGACCACCAGGCCGCGAGAAAGACGAAGCTGGCGAGCGACAACAGGGCCCCGCCCAGAACGGCGATGAGCAGGTCGAGACCGGGGCTTCGCTGCACCTCGACGCCGAAGCTCACCATCATGGCCTCGGGATCGAAGAGAGTGCGCAGGCCCAACGCCGAGGTCACCAGGGCCGAGAGGAAGAGGAGAGCGACAAATGCGATCTGTAGAGGTTTCACGAAGGGAGCATACTGCCGCCGCCGGCCCCGAACAGCGAGTCCTGCGTTGAAGAGTCGCCGCCCCCGCTTGCCGCCCCCTCGGCGAGCGTCTGCCTCTCCTCGCCAATCGTTCTGGCCAGGCCGAGAAACCCTCACCACGGATTCGACCGGTCGTGCACGCGGCGCAATAGACTCTCGGGACGGCACAACACCGCTTCAAGGAGCTCCTGATGCAACACTTTCTGCGCCTCGCTCTCGGCAGTCTGGTTCTCTCGGGTCTCGGGATGACACCCGCTGTCGCTGCCTCGTCGGCCGACGGCTCGACGACCTCGATCGTCAAGACCACGCACGGTCCGGTGCAGGGCGAGCTCCTCGAAGACGGCGTTCGCGTCTTCCGCGGCATTCCCTACGCCGCCCCACCCGTCGGCGAACTGCGCTGGCGCGCACCGCAGCCAGCGGCCGCCTGGACCGAGACGCTTGATGCAACGAGCTTCGGAGACGCCTGCCCGCAGCTGCCGCTCCTGTCGATGATGACCGGCGAGCCGCTGCCCCCCACGAGCGAAGACTGCCTCTTCCTCAACGTCTGGACGCCGCGCGCCGACAGTGGCGCCGAGCGTCCCGTGATGGTCTGGATCCACGGCGGCGGCCTCAATCTCGGCTGGAGCCACCAGGCGGTCTACGAGGGCAGCGAGCTCGCCCGCCGGGGCGTCGTGCTCGTCAGCATCAACTACCGCCTCGGCCCGCTGGGCTTCCTCGCGCACCCGGATCTCTCGAAAGAGGCCGTCATCTCGGGCAACTACGGCTTCCTCGACCAGATCGCGGCGCTTCAATGGGTCCAGGAGAACGCAGCGGCGTTCGGAGGAGATCCAGACAACGTGACGATCTTCGGCGAGTCCGCGGGCGGAACGAGCGTGCACGTGCTCACCGCAACACCCAACGCCAAGGGGCTCTTTCACCGCGCCATCGCGCAGAGCCCGTGGGTCACCGAGACGAACCTCGCGCATCTCACCGAGGCCACTGCATTCATGCCTTCGAGCGAGCAGCTGGGGCTCGACTGGGCTGCCAAAGCGACCGGCAGGGACGGCGCCTCGCTCGACGAGCTGCGTGCACTCGACCCGAAGACGATCATCCAGAAGTCGGGCGCGGGCCAGTACCAAGTCGTCGTCACGCACGGCCAAGGCACGCTACTCGCCAATTCAAGCGAAGAGCGCTTTGCCGAGGCTCAGCACAACGAGGTGCCGATGATCGTCGGCACGAACCAGAACGAAGGCACTCTGTTCATGGCGCAGATGCCCGTCGGCACGCGCCAGGCTTTCGAGGGCTTCGTCGGGATGCAGTACAAGAAGCAGAGCGCCAAGGTCGCCGCGATGTATCCGTCGACGACGACCGAGGAGCTGCGTCGCAGCGTCGATCAGTTCCTCACTGACTCCTGGTTCCTGAGAGCCTCGCGCAACATGCTGATCGGCGCGACGAAGACCAAGGCACCGGCTTTCCAGTACCACTTCACGCGCATCAACCCGCAGCAGCCGGCCCTTGGAGCGCACCATGCGGCGGAGCTTGGCTACGTCTTCAACACCAACGAGGGCGACGTCTTCGGCAAGACGGACGCAGCGATCGCCGACGCGATGATTCGCTACTGGGTCCAGTTCGCCAAGACCGGCGACCCGAACGACGACGGTCTTCCTTCGTGGCCCGCCTTCGACGCCGAGTCGCAGAGCTACCTGGAGATCGGCGACGAGCTCAGGACGGGGACCGGGCTGAGGCGTGAGCACAACGACGCACTCGAGTCGGTGCGCTCGGCGCTCAAGTAGCGCGCGGCGCGCAGCTCAAGAGAGCTTGCCGGGCTTCGTCAGCACGATGGCGCCACGCTTCGTGGCGACCAG